>JAUZOX010000216.1 GCA_030706265.1 Bacteroidota bacterium
AACTATCAATACACCCTTTGGCGATTACACCAGTTCGGTCAAGGTTGTAGACCGCAAGATTATCTATGCCCGCAGGTTTGAGTTGAAGCAGGGACGGTTCAAAGCAACGGAATACAATGATTTCTATGAATTTACCATGTTCGTTTCAAAGGCTGACAATGTGAAGGCAATGTTGGTTAAAGAGACGAATTAGTTTGTTCATGTTGAGATTGACCGGCAACGGTGAGCAGTACCCCTGCATTCGTCACGTGTTCATGGCTGAACGAAATTCTATCGGAAACTTTTCGTCCACAATATCCCGTGCACTTTCAACTTGACGGGTATTCCGAAGGAGGCAGTCTCTAACGTGTTTTCAGTCCTCAGGAATTTCCATATTTAAATCTCACCCTTAAAGGAGTAAGAACAGTGGCCGTCGTTTCGTACTTTTGAATCGATCCTGTATTTTCATGTTCAGATTCTGCAAATAAGTATGTTGCACTCATATCCAAATGATCGTGCCGTTTTCAACATATGATTATTAAAAATAGCAGAGATTTTTTTCGAAACCATTTCAGTCTGGCAATGCGTCAGACATCTCCTCCTCCTCATTATCCCTATTTCGTTGCCGCTTTCTTGGCGCTGCCAAATTTCATCATCATTCCGATACCGAATGCTTCCTTGATTTGCAACCGCGGTCCCTCTCCAATCTTCACCCTCTGGCCGTTCACCATGTCGTACTTTGGGATCTTGATGTTGTCGTCGTAAAGGAAACGGGCATTGATGGTTGCGGTAAAGACCCTGTTCACCATGAAATTCAGGTTGGTCTCCGAGTCTACATCCACATTCCAACGATTGCTCACTACCTTGTCTGTGTAATTATCAAAGAGGATCAGTCGCGAATCCAATACGATGTTCTTCATGATCTCATACTTGATGTAAGCGTTTAACGACATTCCAAACTCGGCCTTTACCGTTTGGCCATGACTAATGATATTGCCCTGGGCATCTACCTCGGCCTTACGGACACCGAAGGCCCCCTGGTCTGCCAGATTCTGGTCGATCACAAAAGTCAGCCTCCCCGTAGCCGGCGACATAAAGAGTGAGAAAAAGCTGGCAGGACGATAGTCGATACCCAAAGACATCAACAGATAAGCTGGGGCAAAGAAATCGGATACCACATCTACTTTGTCGGGATAGTTGTACCCGGGTGCAAACTGCGACTTAAGGCTGACCAGGAAAGAGTAATTCCAGGATTTCACTGCATTATAGTTCAGTTTAGAATTGATCTCAAGCCGGTCTTCCATCTTGCGCAATCCCTGTTCTGTGCTTTGGATCAAGCCATAACTAAACAGTCCTGAGTTTTCAAAGGTGATCTTATTCTTCTTATAATTGGCATTCAACGTTAGTCCGGCGGTTCCTGAGATTGCATCTTCGCCACCTGCTACCCAGTTCGAAAAAGATATCTGATTGAAATTTAAGCTGGTGGTTCCGCTGATATCCCAGTATTTTACCTTGACCGGCGGCTTGACCGTATCCGCAACCGGTTTATCCTGAGCAGAAACCAGCAACGGTACACCATTCATGATAAAAATAAACAGCGTAAAAAGTTTCATCTTTTACTTTTTTAAAAGAATTGTTTAACTCATTTCAACTCTGTGGCAGGAAGCCATCTTGTTATTCAACAAGCCACTGGAAATAAAGTTATAGGATAAAAGAAAAAAGCATGACCCGGTTTCTTGTTACCATTTACCCAGGTCAACGTTTCAGTATGAATTATTTTGTTAAAATCTCCAATATTCTATTCTCTCTGACAAACATTGCACACTTTTTGATGTTTCCTCCTGTTGGTATTATTTAAAACTAATCTAATTAAAATTAATAATCATCTAAAAAACAGATGGAAACCAGATACCATTTTAAAAAACGGGGCAGATTCGAAAAGCCTTACGAGTAGGAAACCTAATTTATCCATCATGAAAACGCTGCAAATGATTTTCCGTATTTCATTTCTGATTACGTTGTTTTCAGCTTTGTTGCTGATCGGGAGCTGTTCAAAAAGCAGCGGATATTCTTCGCCGGGAAACAACAACAATAATAATAACAATAACAACAACAACAACATGCAAGGTGCAAACGAAGTCTGGATTCAGAACATGGCTTTTGGTCCTTCTTACAAGACGATCAGCATGGGCACGACTATCGTCTGGACTAACAAGGATAACATCGGTCATACCGTGACGAGTGATAACGGTGTTTTCTCGAGCGGTACCCTGGGGACCAACGCCACCTTCAGCTACACTTTCAGTACTGCCGGTACGTTCAACTATCACTGTTCCATACACCCGATGATGACCGGTACGATCATCGTGCAGTAAACTCTTGAAGCTATACGGCTTACCATGCTGTCCCCCCCGTTTTGAATCGGGTGCACATACATTGCACTCTACTCCTCATGGTCTCTTGCCTCTCGGCAGTGATCATGCACCTGACAGCAGGTAGGCCGTTACTTCTATCCAAGGTAAATATGACACCTTATCAGTCACTACAATGCCGTTGGGGCAATTAAGGCGGTCAGAATGATGTGGGGGGCTATGATGGAAGGAAAACAATCCGCTATGCTGTTCATGATAGTCCTATCCCGGTTTGTGGTAACCGTATATATATTATAATGCCATCCAATAACATGCATGGGGCATACCTGTCGGATCCCCATTTGCATGTCATCAGTCTGTTACTATTTATTTCGTTCTGATGCTTCCTTTTGCAACGGTGTTATCGGTCTTGAGGTGTGCTTCAGCAGCTCCTGTGCCCGGAGCGAAGATCACGATGTCTTTGGTTTTGTTCCCTGAAAACGAATACCAATTCGGAAGATTGCCGTTTGAAAAATCATTATAGAACAACCCTGCATGTTGAACATTGGTAAAGCTCATGATACTTTCCCCCTTATGAAAATCATTGGTCTTAAGGTTGTTCAAACACAAACCTTCAACATCGTCAAAAATCATAAGCGGACGTTGGTCAGCCTCATCGAGTACGATCTCCGCATCCTTGATTTCAAGATCTTTTACATGCCTCACGTAGATACCCGAAGCCGGAATGGGTCCCCACATGGTGCCGTTGGGATATTCTTTCTCAGCCTCATCCAGCTTTTTTTCCGCAAGCATCTTGTCACCGCCACCTTTGGTTCTGATGATCAGGTTGCTGATCCTGACGTTTTCCACATCGTATCCCGGTAATCCTGTGATTGAGGAGGTGGTGGAAGCATTATAAGCCGTGATATTGGAGATGATCACATCTTTCATCGTACCCGGCACCGAATTGGGATCCGATTTATCACCTTTTCTCCCGCGGTTGCCCACACGAATAAAGATAGGAATCCGGGCTTCCATCACGATATTGTTAATATTGACATGGGATACATTAGCACCATCCACAGTTTCAAGCGCTATCCCCGACCGGGGCGAAAGGATGTCGCCGTAATTCCCGGGGAGCACCTGTTTGGCCGCTAACACCGACAGCTCATTTTCCGGATCTCCGGCTTTGATGACCGAATTGGAAAAGACGATGTTCCTGAAATCGCCAATGGTCTCCGTTCCAATTTTAAAGGCATTGCACGAGGTGGTGATCACACAGTTGGTCACTGTAATGTCTTCGCAGCAACGTTTCCAGTATCTGGGATCCTTGTTTTTCAGGCAGATTGCATCGTCGTTGGTGTAGATATCGCAATCCGAAATCATCACCCTTCTGGATCCGTTCAGGTCTATTCCATCGGTGTTGGGACCATGCTGTGGGTTGCGGATGGTGATTCCATGGACTTTCACATCGTCGCAAGCCAGCAAATGGAGTGTCCAGCTCTCGGAGTTCCGCAATGTTACGTTTTCAATATTTACGAACCGGCAATCTTCTAAAAGAACCAGGTTACCTGAAACCGAAGCCTTGTGTGCAAAATTCCAGGCCGGGTTCATGCCGAAAGTGGTCTTATTGGGTGTTTTTTTCATCTCCCAGAAGGTGGGTCCCTGCCCGTCGATCACACCATGACCGGTAATGCCGATATTCTTTTGGTGCTCTGCCCTGACCAGTGCATTGGGTGCGTAATCTTTCATATCGGTACTACCCAGCAGTGTGGCCCCCTTTCCCAGGTTCAGCAATACATCGTTTTTCAAATAGATCGTTCCCGTAAGATAGGTACCGGCAGGAATAATCACATCCCCGCCACCCGACTGCGAACATTCATCGATAGCCTGCTGAATGGCCTTTGTAGAAAGAGTTTTACCATCAGGCACCGCACCATAATTGAGAATATTGACATCTTTTGCATTAACCGTGAATGCAGTAAAAAAAAGTAATAGCAGGAGTAAATGATTTTTTCTCATATGCATGATTTTTGACGATTTTGTTTTTAAGATATGGTATCTTGAACTGGCGGATCTTTATCAATGAGGCTGAATCTATTCAATTTTAATGAATAACAGCAAATAAAGGTTCATACATGGTCTGAATACAAACTTCGGAATATTTCTTGAAATACCAAACTTTACAGTTTACGCATTCTGTTATTCCTGAAGTACAATTGCCTTCCATGTTCATTATCAAAAGGCATTTGTATTGTATCGTTACATTTTCCTTTGAATAATTGTTATAAATCACATTTATTCGTTTGAAAAAATGTATTTGATAACATAAATTCGTTCGAATAATTGCGTCTTTATCATTAAACCAAGTTTACAAAGAATTGATAAAAGCAATTTTCAACGGAAAGAATCCCTAGGCAGGAACTGATATTCTGGGAAAACAAGATGCAAAGGAAGCCGTTGATTATACGAGGAGCACGTCATGTTGGCAAAGCCCGGCTGATGAAGGAGTTTGGCCCATTCTGGGTCCAAGTTTAGGGGTAAGCATATTTGGTTCAAGTTTAGGCGATAGCCGTAACTTGGACCAAATATGCAATTAAGGACTTTTATAAGGATTGGGAATTAAACAAACTCTTCCACTCCGGGTTACGGTTTCGACAGACAAGCCCGAAATGACAGTATGGATTAAACCTCATTTGGTCACGGAATGGCTGATTTATCTAACCATCTCTTTCTTTTTCCGGTCCGGATTGGCCCTGCGTTCAAACCCGTGCTAAAAAAATCCTAAAATCCTGCACCATCCCGGCTTAAAATCATTAAATAATGTTTTTAGATTCGGTAAGGAATCTCATGGACAAGGTCGTATGTATGCCGTATCTATGCCGTATCTATGCCGTATTTTTACCCTATGACTGTATACGGCGTCAATACGGCATTGATACGGCATACCATTGGCCTGTTTTTGGCTTAAATGATAACAGTCAAAGAAGTCTCATCCTAATAATAGTTGACTATTCCAATTTG
>JAUZOX010000217.1 GCA_030706265.1 Bacteroidota bacterium
GTAACTTCATCGGTGGACCGGCAATCGTATACCTGATGCCCCGGTTTGATGCTTTTCGTTTACTGGTCCCTTCTTATATGTGGGCCTTCCTTTGTTCTTCTGCCGGATCCGTTCTCTTATCGGTAACCGGTTTGGTCCCTGCTGTTTATGCTTTTGACGTTTTCTGGCTTTCTTTGCTGGTGACCATAACTTCCGTGAACCTGAATATTCTTCTGGCGAAAGAACGTTTTACAATGTTCAATATTTTGAGTACGTTACAAATTCTGGTTACCATAACGGTCTTGATATGGTTTGTCTTCATGTCGGGCATTCATACCATAACAGCTTATTTATGGTCTTTCTATATTGGAATTATCGTTTCGTTTGTTGTAAGCCTGATGGCAATTCGAAATCTGCTGCACTTCTCAGATATTACGGAAATTCCTTTAGTTGTGGTTACGCTTTTGAAATACAGCCCATTCATGCAGTTTGGCACAATCTTTCAGATGCTGAACTATCGCCTTTCGTATTATATCATAGAACGATTTTTTGGTTCCGGATTACTGGGGATATATACCGTTGGCACCCAGGTATCAGAGAGCGTGTGGATATTGGGAAGGAGCGCTGCCACAGTTCACTACGCCAGGATGTCCAATACAAATGATATGGATTATGCACGTGATGTGACTCTGGCCGTGATGAAGGGTGTGACGATTATAACGCTTTTTTTGCTCATCATCATGGTACTTTTACCCCAGGGTATCTATGTTTTCTTATTTGGGGCAGGTTTTGCAGGGGCAAGAGCGGTGGTCCTGCTACTGGCGCCGGGGATGTTGTTTACGACCGTAACCATGATCATCAGCCATTATTTTAGTGGGATCGGACTACCGCGGTATAGCATGTATGGATCGGCTATTGGATTGGTTTTAACCCTGAGCGTTGGTTTCCTGCTCATCCCTGTTTTGGGGATAAAGGGGGCCGCATTGACAACTTCGTTGTCATACCTGGCATGTATGTGTTATCTTTTTACTATGTTTATCAAAAAGACAGGCACCGGTCTAAAGAATTTTATGTTGAAGAGATCCGATTTTGAACTGCTACGTATGGCGTTAGCCCAGAGTCATGGTGCTGAAATTGGATCAGTCAGAAAAGAGGGGGCAGAGGTATAAATGCTTTAATCCATAGAAAAAGAGCCACCCCTTTTCACGCCATCCCCAAAAAGCGCGGAAGCAGTATGGAAAAATTCCACAGAAGCAGCAGCGCTTCGGTGACCAAAGTCATTGAAGATATTTGGATGATGCACTTTTATGCAGTGACCGACAACCCGACATGTGGTTGCTTTTGAGCTGTTTGCGCCAACTGTAGGCTGCAGCTGTATTTCTGCCTGGCATATTTTTTGTGCTATCATGAGTATACTTTTTGTTCCAATTTTTGCACCTCCCGATGCAATCATGAAGGGAGGAAAAAAAGCAAGCTTAAAAAGTATCCGAAAAAGATGGTAAAAGAGTGGTAAAATTTAGATTTAAAGGATACTTTAAGGATACTTTATGGATACTTAATGGATACTTTATGGATACTTTATGGATACCTATAGAGTATCTATAAAGCATCTTTCAACTATGTATCAATTTTTTTTCAATTATCAAGGTTACCTGCTGTTTATGGGAAGTTTTGGAGCATGTTTCCAAAGGGGTGTAATTTTCCTGTGATTCTATGAAAACAGATTCCTTTTCCCAATAACTTTACAAATGCCTTACCGTTCTATGAAGACTTTGAATCGGATGAAGAGATATCGGTTGAAGTTGACTGAACAACACCTTTTTAAGCGCAGGCAGCTTATTCCTTTAAAAACAAAAATAAGTCGAAAAAGTGGATATAGTTAGTCTTTTTTCATTTATCGATTAGAAATATTTAAGCTTAATACCGCCCTCAACTTTTCCGACAGATTACTGAAATTGAAGGCATTCATTTCCCGTAAAATTTGATAAATGTCTTGTTTTTAATGTGAAATAAACTGTCATCTTGTTTTTATAAATTTTTAATAAAATATTTAAAAGTGAAATAATCTGTAAATCAGTGTTATGACATACAAATATTGTTTTTTGAGATGATGTTTATATCTTTGTTGGCTCAATCCTTGTGGAAAATAGTACGGACCGGTTTTTAAAAGCCGGTTCGACATTTAAAATATTAATTGTTATTTTATTGATAGATAATGTTTAAACTTTTTTTAACACTCGGTGCTTTCATGATAATGGCAGCACCCATGGCATTTGCCCAGAATAAGGCCCCTAAAACACTGCCCGCCAATTATTACGTTGAGAAAACCGAACTTCAGCTTTCTGCGGCCATTAACAAATACCGTACAAAAAATGGTTTAGGTGAACTTCAACTATCTCCTTCGCTTTGCTTTGTAGCCAGAACCCATTTGAATGACATGCGTATCAACAGTAAGTCTGAACATGGTTGTAGTCTCAACAGCTGGTCAGACAAGGGGAATTGGAAACCCTGTTGTTTTAAGCCTGATCAGAAGAACCTGGAGTTAATGACTTCTAAACCCAATGAGATCATTGGATTCCGTGGAAAAGGATATGAAATTGTCGTTAAGGCTAAGAAGGGTGCTTCAGCAAAGGATATTATGAATGTGTGGCTCAAAGATCAAACGACTCAGGACTTCTTGATGAATGCCGGCAAGTGGTCAAATCGCAATTGGCAAAGTATGGGTGTCAGCATTTATCACGATATTGCATCCATCTGGGCCAGTGAAATGCCTGACAGAATGACTGAGATCCCGTTGGAAAATGACAAATTCATTAAATCCTCAAAAATTGAACCGGCCAATCATGCTTCCGGCAAATCCATCAATGGACAGGAATCAAATTCCTCAGCAGCAGCACCCGGCATCAATGCAACTAAATCACGCTCAGCACGGGTAACTTTACCGGAGCAGAGTGATAACAACACTGCAAGGACTTCGACACGCGAACAGCATATACAGACTAAGAGCAACAGTAAATCCGAATCTTCTTCTGAGTTGGAATCATCCACAACGCAGTATAAAGGCACAAGCTATTTTCTGATCCATTCCAGTTATACTTCATTACAAGATGCGATGAAAGCCTTTGAAAAATTGAAGAAAGATGGGCAAAAGAACCTGGTCATGATCGATGCAAGGGGTAAATACAGGGTGGCATTGGGAATATATACGACCAAAGAAGCGGCCAATATGGCGCTCCAAAAAAATGCTGCCCGTTTTGATCATTTGATGGTTTACATATTTTAACGGCAAAATATCAAGCTTGTTAAAGATTAGGCTTTAACGGTTTTTTGTATATTTATTTTTCCGGAAAGGTTCTCTGCTATTTAATGCGGTGGGGATTTGATATCTTTGTGAAACAAAATTAATGCATAAACAATGGCTGAAGATTATAACGAAGAAAGTATACGTTCATTAGAATGGAAGGAACATATCCGGCTTCGTCCGGGTATGTATATCGGCAAGCTTGGGGACGGGTCATCGGCTGATGATGGCATCTATGTGTTGATCAAAGAAATAGTAGACAATTCGGTTGATGAATTTGTAATGGGAAATGGCCGTAGTATTGAAGTCTCGATCGAAGAAAAGACCGTATCCGTTCGGGATTACGGCCGTGGAATTCCCCTGGGGAAAGTAATCGATTGTGTTTCAAAAATAAATACGGGTGCAAAATATGATTCCAATGTATTTAAAAAAGCGGTTGGATTAAATGGAGTTGGGTCCAAGGCTGTTAACGCATTGTCCAGTTATTTCAGAGTCCAAAGTGTACGGGAGGGGCGAACCAAAATCGTTGAATTCAGCAGGGGCGATGTCATTAATGACTTTTCCGAACAAGAGACAACTGAACGTAACGGAACCAGGATTACGTTTAATGCCGATGAAGAAATATTCGGAAACATCCATTATATTCAGGAATATGTCGAGTCGATGCTGTGGAACTATGCATTCCTGAATACAGGACTCATTATCAACTTTAATGGCGAAAAGTTTCAGGCAAAGAACGGGCTTTTGGACCTTTTAAACCGTAATCTAAACGAAACGCCTGTTCTGTATCCGATTATTCATATCCGGGAAGACGATTTTGAGTGTGCCATCACACATGCAAATCAATCGGGGGAAGAATATTATTCATTTGTCAATGGACAAAACACTACGATGGGAGGGACCCATCTCGCTGCTTTTAGAGAAGCATTCGTAAAGACCATTCGTGAATTTTACAAAAAAGATTTTGAAGCCGGCGACATCCGTTCAGGTGTTGTAGCCGCTATCAGTATCAAGGTTCAGGAACCTGTCTTTGAAAGCCAAACCAAGACAAAACTTGGTTCTTTGTACCTGGAGCCTGATGGAAGGACGATCCGTAATTATGTCAATGAGATCGTAAAAAAACATCTTGACGACTATCTTCACATGAATTCTGAAACGGCCGATGGCTTGCTGCAGCAAATCATGATGTCGGAAAAAGAACGCAAAGAACTTACCAACATCAAAAAGCTGGCAAAGGAAAGTATCAAGAAAGTCAGTCTTCACAACAAAAAATTACGCGATTGCAGAGTCCATTTTAACTCCTCACATGAACGCAGGCTTGACACAACCTTATTCATAACAGAGGGAGATTCCGCATCGGGTTCCATAACCAAGAGCCGTGATGTCAACACCCAGGGGGTATTCAGCCTCAAGGGAAAACCGTTGAATTGTTACGGCCTTTCCAAAAAGATAGTGTATGAGAACGAGGAGTTCAACCTGCTTCAGTCTGCTTTAAATATAGAAGAGGGTTTGGATAATCTTCGGTACAACAACATCGTAATTGCTACCGATGCCGATGTCGACGGGATGCATATTCGGTTGTTGCTGCTTACATTTTTCCTTCAGTTTTATCCGGATATCGTCAAATCCCATCACCTGTATATTCTTCAGACACCGCTTTTCAGGGTTCGCAATAAAAAGAAGACCTTTTATTGTTACACTCCGGATGAGAAACAAAAGGCAATGATTGAGGTGGGTATAAATCCGGAAATTACTCGTTTTAAAGGGCTTGGCGAAATTTCACCCGATGAGTTCCGCCATTTTATCGGAGCTCAGATACGGCTGGAACCGGTGATCATGAAAAAGCATTCCGATATTTCGGAGACCCTATCTTTCTATATGGGGAAAAATACTCCTGAACGGCAGTCCTTTATTATGGATAATCTGAGGATAGAAGAAGATCTGGTCAATGAAACTCCTGCGGTTGATTTTACGGAAGAGCTTGGTCAAAAGACACCTATGGAGCAGGAGACGGTTTAGGCTTTATAAGCCGGATCCCGTTTTTTTCGAGTGTAATCAATTTTGCTTTGTA
>JAUZOX010000218.1 GCA_030706265.1 Bacteroidota bacterium
AACTATAAAGCCGCATACGAAATAACCGCACATCTCATATCCCAGGGATGTAAAGACATCGTTCACATCACGGGTAATTTGTTGCGTAACGTATATTCCGAACGTCTCGCTGGCTTTAAGCAAGCGCATGCCGACCATGATATTCCTTTCCGTGAAGAAAACGTTTTTATCACCAGGATGACTCCGGAGGAAAGCATTGAGGTTGCTCAAAAAATACTGAACCGGAATCCATTACCCGATGCCGTTTTTGCTTCCAACGACTTGTGTGCCGCACACACCATGCTGGAACTGAAAAGACACGGAATCAAAATCCCGGACGACATTGCCTTAGCAGGATTTAACAACGATCCGGTTTCTAAATTGGTAGAACCCGGTCTGACTACTATTTATTATAAAGGTTTTGAAATGGGTGAATTGGCAATTCAAATGATGGTCAACCAGTTAAATCAACTTCAAAATATGAAGATGATCCAATCCATCGTGTTGGGACATGAACTTATTATCAGACAATCCTCGTTAAGACGTAAATAAATAATCCTGAAAAATTCAATTCAAACTAAAAAAATGAAACATCTTTTACCCAAATTCATGATGGCTCGGAATGGTTTTGAGCTTTTAAGTTTTAGTCTGTTGATCATGCTAATTCATGTTTTCATTCCCGGTATTGCCCAAAACAATACCCCGGTCGTTCCGTCGGAAAAAGGGCTAAAAGACTACTATAAAGATTATTTTCCGATCGGAGTTGCCGTATCCCCTCAGAATCTACAGGGCCCTACCGCATCTTTTATTGTGAAACATTTTAACAGTCTCACTCCCGAGAATGCAATGAAGATGGGACCAATCCACCCCCAGGAAAACAGATATTACTGGAACGATGCCGACGCCATTGTAGACTTTGCGGTTGCCCACCACATGAAGGTACGCGGTCACAACCTATGCTGGTATCAACAAACCCCGAGATGGTTCTTCAAAGATTCATTGGGCAACCCTGTTTCCAAAGAGGTATTGCTCCGCCGTCTTAAAGATCATATCACTACGGTTGTCTCACGTTATAAGGGAAAGATCTATGCATGGGATGTTGTCAACGAAGCCATTAACGACGACAACTCAAAATACTTTCGCAATTCTGAATGGTATCAAATATGCGGAGAAGACTTCATCGCCAAAGCATTCGAATATGCGCACGAAGCCGACCCCGATGCGCAGCTTTTCTACAATGATTACAATACCGAATACACCGGTAAAATGGAGCGGATATATAAACTCCTGAAAAAACTCGTCGATGACCATGTCCCCATCAACGGCGTGGGTTTGCAGTCGCACTGGTCTATTTTCTCACCTTCTGAGAGTCAAATCAGGACTGAGCTACAGAAGTTTTCAACCCTGGGTTTGAAAATTCAAATTACGGAACTGGACATGTCGGTATATTCCTCTAATAATTCCAAGCCGGATCGCAGACCGGACGAAGCATACGCCTATACTCCTGAAATGGAACAGAAGCAGACACAACAATATAAAATGGCTTTCGACCTATTCCGTGAATTCAAATCGGTGATAACCGGAGTCACCTTTTGGAATGTTTCCGATCGCAATACCTGGCTCGATTCCTTCCCCGTAAGAGGACGTAAAAACTATCCCCTTCTTTTCGACCAGAATCTGCAACCCAAAAAAGCCTATCAGGAAGTAATTAACTTCCATGAGTAACATACATTTATAAAACAGAACTACTGTTGTCGCTGCAATAAAAAGGATAGATTCTCAATCTACATTTAATTAGATAAACGCTTCGGCTAAAAAATAGTATAGTCCTACTAATCAGAGGATAAATATAAATTATATATGGAAAAATCAAAAGTATTCTTCTTGTTTACTGTTAGTTGTGTTTTTTTATTTGCATTTACTTCAATTGCCCAGGTACGACTTCCATCCCTGGTAAGCGACGGAATGGTATTGCAGCGTGACGCTAAAGTCCATATCTGGGGATGGGCCACAAAGGGAGAAAAGGTAACCTTAAAGTTTAATGGCAAAAGCTATAAAACCGTCACGGATAACGAAGGCAAATGGAACATCGTGTTGCCCCCGCAAAAATATGGGGGTCCCTGCGTCATGGAGATCAATGCCAGCAATCATATTACACTTCATAACATTTTAGTGGGAGATGTATGGTTCTGTTCCGGCCAGTCAAACATGGTGCTCCCAATGAATCGGGTGAAGGAAAAGTATCCTGACGAGATACCGAATGCCGATTATCCGCAAATCAGAAACTTTTTTGTTCCGACATTATCTGATGTAACCCGGTTACACGAAGATCTGCCCCCGGGCAAATGGTTGGAGGCAAACTCAAAAAACTTACCTGACTTTGGTGCCGCAACATGGTTCTTCGCCAAACGATTGTATAACAAATATCATGTTCCAATCGGACTGATTAATTCCAGCGTTGGGGGCACCCCAATTCAAGCCTGGATCAGCGAAAACGGTTTAAAAGACATTCCACAATATGCCAGCCGGGTGGTGCAGTTCAAGGATACCACATTGATGAACCAATTGCGCAAAAGGACCCTATCAATAAATCGTCCTGCCGGAAATGCTTCAAAACAAACGGATCTGGGACTCACCAGTACTCCGAAATGGTACGATACAACCTATGTTCCGGAAAGATGGCATCCCTTCTGGTTACCCGGCTATTGGGCAGATCAGGGTGTACGCGGACTAAACGGAGTGGTTTGGTTTCGCAAAGAGATCACGATACCGGCCGGTATGACCGGTATTGCGGCAAAGTTATTCATGGGAAGGATCGTAGATGCAGACCAGCTTTACGTCAATGGGGTCCTGTCCGGCAGCACTTCTTACCAATATCCTCCGCGGAGATATCTCCTTCCGGCCAACCTGCTCAAACCCGGGAAGAATATTATCGTGATCCGGGTTGTGAATACAACCGGTAAAGGTGGATTTGTGCCCGATAAGCCTTATTTATTGACGGCCGGAGATCAGAAAATTGATCTGCGTGGTGATTGGCTGTATAAGGTAGGACAGGTATTCCCGGCGCAACAAAATATAGAGGGTCCTTTCTCTGCTCAAAATGAGCCGACCGGATTGTACAATACCATGATCGCCCCGGCCATCAATTACACTGTTAAGGGGTTTCTATGGTATCAGGGTGAGGCCAATACGGGTAAACCCGGTGAATACCAGGATCTGATGGCCGCTTTGATCAATGACTGGCGCGATAAATGGCATGACGGACAGCTGCCCTTCCTGTATGTCCAGTTACCCAACTATATGGAAACGCAGTATTCGCCTTCGGAAAGCAACTGGGCCGAATTAAGGGAAAGCCAGCGCAAAACCCTCTCATTGCCCGGGACAGGTATGGCCGTCACTATCGACGCGGGTGAATGGAACGATATCCATCCATTGAATAAAAAAGACGTCGGCGAACGGTTAGCCCTTTTGGCTGAAAAGATAGCCTATAACGAGCCGAAGGTAATTGCGTCCGGGCCATTATATCAGTCGGATACCATCATTGGCAACAAAATCGTGGTCACTTTCAGCAACATCGGATCAGGTCTGATTGCCAAAGGTGGTTACGGGCCCGAACAGTTTGCCATTGCCGGTAAAGACAAAAAGTTTGTATGGGCTGATGCCGTCATTAAGGATAATACCGTCATCATCTCCAGTGATGAAATCACTGATCCGGTTTATGTGAGATATGCCTGGTCTGATAATCCTGAAGGAGCAAACTTATACAATAAGGAAGGATTGCCGGCTTCTCCTTTTCAGACCAACGGTAAACAACAGCATTTTTAATATCTTCAATAGAATCTGAAAAAGGTCGGAAACCAATCTGCAAATCACATTGAAGCGGATTCCTTACCTTATTTAAAATATTTTTCGGCAAACTGAATGAAAAACGGCCAGTTCGGAGCGTCGGTATGTCCCCCGCTGTGCTGACGATAACCCAGGTCTCCATCAATGTATAGGGTTTCTTCAGGTGGAAACGCTGTTATTCCCAAATCTTTTTTACCCAGCAATTTATACACCGGTCCCGCAGCGGCCTCTGCCATAAACATGCCCTTCATATCCGCCCAGCTGTCGCCATTTTTACCACCCCCGATAAATACCGGACGAGGTGCACACATCGCAATCAGTTCATGCGAATCCACCGGCATATCGTTCCATTGCATCGGGCCTGCATACTTTAAAAAGTTACCTGCCATCCAGTGATATTCATTTGTTGCAGCGACATTCTCAACGATCTCTCCAAAATTGTGGCGGTGAAGCTTAGCGCCACCCTCACCCGATGAACTCACATAAGCAATGGCAAACCGAGGATCATAAGCCATAGCGACCAGGGTTGCCTTACCGTAGCGTGAATGTCCTTCCAGACCGACCTTTTTAGCATCAACAGCCTTGTCGGTTTCAAAATAATCCAAAGCCCTGCCGGCTCCCCATGCCCATGCACGCAACGCTCCCCAGTCATCAGGTTTGCGCGGCTGCCCCTTGTTCACCAGACCAATGATCCCCCTGGTCAATCCGGCACCATTATCGGCCTGAATGCTGTTGGGCGAAAGGATGGCATACCCCCATCCCTTCTCCAAAACCTGTTGTTGCCATGACGGAGCTGCAGGTGCAGCGGGTAAAGGATTGGTTGCACCTGTTGCCGGACGGATTCTGAATCCTGCAGGAAAAATAAAACCAAATTGCATCATCACCGGAACGGGATGGGTTGCTTTCGCCGGAGTTGTCAGGGTTAGTTGAATATCCACGGTATCGAATGGATAAGAAGAATTGTCAACATGTCCTGTTAATTTTTTAGTGATGACCTCGATATCACCGACCTTTTCATTTACGGTACCGGTTACTTCCCATCTGACTCCCGGTGTCCTGGCAGGTACACGGCCATAAATTTCGCGATCAAAGTCTTCCTGGATTTCGGGACGGCGTTTACTCCACCATGCCTTGGCCGATGTCACTTTTTTCCCGTTCGACAAGGTCAGCGGGTCGGGCAAATTAGGATAAGGATTTGCCTTGCTTTCATCATAGTTGGCAGCGTTGGGACCGCTGCCACTAACTCCGGGCCTCAATGCAGCGATATGAAGCAGATCCATCATGCGTTGATGATCCTGTGCCGCCGTTAGTTGAACGGGAGGCGTCATGGATGCCTTTTCCAGGGAAGGCTTCTGCGCGATAACGTTAAATGCCAACAGTAAACATGCGACGACAATTCCGGCTGATTTTTTCATGTTGAATACTTTAAAAGTGAATGGTTTGCATTATAAATTTCTGAATATAGCAGACTTAATAATCAATTCC
>JAUZOX010000219.1 GCA_030706265.1 Bacteroidota bacterium
ATATGCTACCCACGACGTCAAAAGGTATAAGTTCTTCAAACCTCAGGACTATTCATTTGTTCCGGGACAGGCAACCGATGTGTCCATCAATGCTCCGGAATGGAAAGATGAAAAAAGACCTTTCACATTTACCTGCTTAAACAGCGACTCTTATCTCGAGTTCACCATCAAAACCTATCCTTCTCATTTGGGTGTAACCAATGAACTCAGCAAACTGGAAGAAGGGGCTGAACTCATTATTGGAGACCCATGGGGCGCGATCAACTATACCAAACCGGGTGACTTTATTGCAGCGGGGGCAGGAATCACCCCTTTCATTGCCATATTCCGCCATTTGCATAAACTGGGAAAGATAAAAGGAAACCGGCTTTTTTACTCCAACAAGACTGCTGCCGACATCATTTTAAAAGATGAATTTGAAAACATGCTCGGATCTGATTTCATCAACACCCTCACGCGCGAAAAGAACGATTCCTATGAAAATAGGCATATTGACAATGCCTATCTGAAAGAGAAAATACGCGACTTTGGTCACACCTTTTATATCTGTGGTCCCGACAGATTCGTCAGCGATATCAACAGCATATTGATTGACTTAGGAGCTAATACGAATTCAGTTATCATTGAAAAATAGCATTCTGATTAATCAGTTCTAATAACATAGATATCTTCCTCGTCTTTTTTCCAAGTCGGATAGTCGAAAAACAATTTTGAATATTGGTAAACTGAAAGACCTACCGTCGGGTAATCAGACTGTCTTAAAATTCATGATCGTATCATAAACCCTCTCTCTGATTTCATTGGGTGTAGGTGTGAGTTCAGCGGTACGAAAAGTTCCTGAAACAACATCTATACGTTCAAATACCATCAGGTACAAATTAAAAATGATCTCCAGGCTTAACCTGTAACGCGGTTCAAGCATAGGGGCAATCTCCTGAATGACTGCCCGTGTTTTTATACGATATCCATCGGCCAAAACATAATACGCTTGTACCAGATCGCGAAATCCCTGAGGGAGGTCTCCTCCAAGGGCGATTTTTTTAAGTTCTGCCCTGTCAAGCCCATGTTTTGCAACCAAGTCATCGGCAAAATAATTCAGGTTATTGCGCTGGTCCTTTTCAAAATCCCGAATGATGTGAACGAAATAGCTAAATAAGGCACAAGGAGTTGCAATTTTCTTTAAATCAAACTCCGGTTCATGGTAGAGTCCATTTTGCTTTGTAAGGCAACACAGATGAACAAAAATGGAAGCAGGAGCCACGGTTGCCCCTTCCGAGTAATCCAGAAAGGCCTGTAGCGTGGGAAAGCCATCATGGTAGATGTCATAAATCATGGATCTGGCAAATACCTTCATAGGCCAAAGTGGAATCCGGAACTTTTCTACCGTATCCATCAACTCTCTTTGAGCGGGATGTGCATTGAGCGAATTGCAGATTGAATTGATCCACTTTTCAACTTCATCATTGAATAATTGTTTCTCACGATCAGAGATAATCCGATGATTTGTCTTATTATTGTCAATTAAATCATCGATAGCACGCATAAATTTATAACAGGTTCTGGCCGATTCATATCGCTCATCATCCCAAAATCTTGCTGCTATCAGGATGTTGGGATGATCTGTAATCTTTTCAAATGAAATTGAATGAAAGGTTGCTAAAAAAGAATCGGTGATAAGGCTCATTTTTCTATGTTGGTAATGATGAAAATAAAGATAGTTCAATTTTTTGATTTGATCGACTTTGGCTTATAATCCTTTTGCATCCTTCAGTATCCGCTCCGAAGTCAGCTTGGCCGACATTAAAACCAGCGGGATTCCATTTCCCGGATGCGTGCTTCCCCCAACAAAATAGAGGTTCCGGTATCGGTTATGCCGGTTATGCGGTCGAAAATACCCCATCTGGAAGATACGATGACTCAAACTGCCAAAGACAGCCCCCCTGGAAACATTGTAAACACTTTTCCATGTATGGGGTAAGTAACAAATCTCAAATTTGATATGCTCTTCTATATCTTCCATCCCCAATTGCTTCAGCCGGTTGATTATCGAAGCCCTGGCCGTGTTTTTGATTTTGTTCCAGTCATGATCATGATGCTCATCGAGATGCCCTGCAGGTACCACGACCGACAACGTATCCTGTCCCTCGGGGGCTGCCTTGGGATCTGATCGGACCGGCGCATGAACATAAAAGTTGGGGTGATCTGCCAATGCCTTTTTCTTAAATATCATCTTCATACTGGAACGATACCCTTTGGAAAAGAACACGCTGTGATGTCCCAGCTGAGGATAAACCTTATCCAACCCCCAGTGAAAAACCATGGCAGAACAGGCATAGCTCATTTTGTCGATCCGGGATGAGGTCTTCTTATCCGGCAACAGCTCCCGGTATACATAAGGCAGGTCGGCATTTGCAATGACGATATCCGCATTTATTTCATTGCCGTCATTTAAGACGACCCCGGTTGCCTTATGGTCCAGTACGATTATTTCAGAAACAGGATTTTTATATTGAAAGTCAACCCCCAGGGATGTCGCAGTGGCAACAAGCTTCTCAACAATGCTATACATGCCACCCTGAATGGAAAATGAACCCTCCTTCAGTTCGGTAGCCGACAGCATTGAAAACAAGGCCGGTGACTGAAAAGGGTTCTGACCGATATAGATATTCTGAAAAGTGAAAGCCATCCGGAGATTGGGATGATGGAAATACTTTTTAATAAAAACGCTGTGTTTGAGATACGTCCTGAGCCTGATCAACAGCAATACGTTTTTAACCGTAATAAATTCAGACCATTTGTAGAAATTGCGACCAATCAGATCCTTTATCGAACATCTGAAAAATTGATATCCAAGAGAAACATAGGATTGCAATTTCTTAAAGCTCCCTCGTTCCATTTTTTCCATAAAAGAACGCATCACTTCATCATCCGTAGAAAAGGGAAGCACTGACCCATCCTGAAAATATAGTTTATACATGGTCGATAATGGGGCAATTTCAAAATCCTCTTCCAGTTTTAACCCGAGAGAAGCAAAGACATCCCGGTATACCGAAGGCATCAAGAACATCGT
Source organism: Bacteroidota bacterium (assembly GCA_030706265.1). Lineage (GTDB taxonomy): Bacteria > Bacteroidota > Bacteroidia > Bacteroidales > Cfx3-03 > Cfx3-03. The sequence goes on from JAUZOX010000219.1 coordinate 3,071, forward strand.
AGCCCCCAAATCAAACCTGTGCCCCTCACGAATGGTCTGCCCGCATCTTCCTCCCGGTGAAGCAGTCTTTTCGTAGATCCTGACTTCATACCCGTTTCGGGCAAGGTATATGCCTGTAGCAATTCCTCCGATTCCGGCCCCAATGATAATAGCGGACTTTTTATCACTCATTTCCTTAATACTTAAACAGCCATTTTTTTTATGAAGAGAAATAATGATTTCAACAATTCAGAACGACTTGCCATCTTAATTCGTTACGGTCAAAGTTACAGCTAACTAGTTGACTATAAACCCAATTTTATTAAAATAATTTGTGTATAAATATATACTTTTTACTATTATAAAATAAACTGTTTTACTAAATTTACAATGATTCATATGTCGGTATTTATCTTTTATAAATCCATATCAATCAAGTGAAAAATAACATTATTTTTACCCCCATAACTGTTCAAATGTCGACCGAACTCCGGGACGCATGCGATTTACAAATATTAAAAAAGAGCACTCATACTTTAATAGAACCAAAATGAAACATTTTTACCTAACAGCATTATTCTTACTGACACTGGTATCGGTATACCCTCAGTCTGAATTGCAAGTCACCTATAATCCCAAAATTATTGGCAGAAACCTAAAGACCAATACCGATATACGAGGCATCGAATATGTATTTCCCGAGCGAATTGATCGTTCCTATTTTAATCCCATATCAAATACTTTAACCGTTGAGCTCCGCGGGGTGACCCGGAGTGGAAAATATCTGGACAACACCGGAAATGTCCTACTTTACGATTTAGAGAACCGTAAAGTAAAGTGGTCGCAAAAAATAAACTACCAGGTCGATCATATAAGACAAGAAAACGATCTGATGATTTTCACCAAATTCAACACAACCTATCGCATCAACCTGGACAACGGTGAAAACAAATGGGGAATAAAAAACAAGATCCATTTTATTGATGGCAAACAAAATATTGGCATTGGTTATCGGACTGCCCTTTTTTCAAAAGAAAACGCACTCGATGGAATTAATCTACAAACCGGTGAGGTGGTTTGGAGCAGGGAGCTGAGCAACTATTGGGGATGGAATGGAGTTTTTTACCTGAACGATTCTGTTATCCTCATAGCCAGTCAGGGATTGCATGCCATCAATCTGAAAGACGGAAAAGGTTGGGACTATGATGCAAAATCCGTAAATATGGGTTTTAGCGCCGTAGTCACTAATATTTATTCCAACTTACTGGCAGATTCATCCAGCATTTATCAGGCCTCGAAAGAAAATATCGCCAGATTGGACCATCAGGGAAATGTGATGTGGTCGCAATCACTTCCAAACGACATGACCAGTAATTCGTCCATATTCATTAACGATAGTTTGATTTATATGATCAATAAAGGAAGCGGTTATAACGGTTTTAAAACAATCTCATATGGCAAGCCTTTCCTGGCCGCTTTTAACTTAAAAACCGGTAATTCAAAGTTCTTCTCAACCATTGAAGGTAAGAAGCAGCAGATCAAGGATTTTAAAATCACTAAGGACACGGCTGTTATAGTTTTCAAAGATAAGATCTCAAAATATTCGCTGATCGATGGTTCGCTCATAGCTGAAAAGACCTTTCAGCTGGATTCGCTAACCGAGTTAGGCTTTTTTGTGGGCCGAAAGGTTTATATCAAGACGGATTCAACTTACAAAAGCCTGGCCGCCATTGATTCTACCCAACACTATCTTTGGACGGAATCGGGAAAGATTATTACGGTCAATAAAAATTTGGAAGTGGTGAATCAAATTGACCCAAAACAGATCTATGTATTTTTCCTCAAAAACAAAGACTATCGATTCATTGCAAGGGATAACGAAACGATTGTACTCGACAAGGATGACAAGATTGTGGCGGAACTGCAAATCTCATCGAATGCGATCTTACTGGGGACCAAGCTATACGATGTGCAAAAACAGACTTTTATTGAAATCAATGTGGATGAACTGATCAGGAATAATTTTAAACAAAGCTCATTTATGGCCTATAGCAAACATTAACAAGGTTATAATGCAAATAACAGGAAAATTTCAAAATTAAATTTGAGCTTTTCCTGTTATTTTATCCATTGTATCGCCGGAACCCTATCCCCCATCCTTAATCGGATTACCGGGTTTTATAAATAGACTCTTTCAGAAGTACTTTATGTTAATCTCCAGCGTCATGTAATGTTTCTTAAACTCAAACATTGCATC
>JAUZOX010000022.1 GCA_030706265.1 Bacteroidota bacterium
CAGGTTGATTGTCCTCGGAATATGCTGCTACCGTAATATCTTCCTCAACGAAAAATTTAATAAGCAGGCAATCTTCAATCCGCGCAAATTTAAACATGACAGTTGGCTTTTCCGGAAATTCATCCGGCCAGTTCAGACAATCCATGGCATGGGATTCATTAATCGTGTCGATCACCTGGGATGCCGATTCGATTGACGTTTCAACCGATATATTTTTGAGAAAGGGGACATGTATCGTCTTCATATCACGCAGGGTTAGCTTGTTTTTTCCTGATGTTAAAGATAATAAAAAACGCCGGTCCTTTTTAAAGAACCGGCATTTTTAATGGTTGAAAATTTAAAAATTATTATTCGTAATTTTTAAGTATGTCTCTGACTCCATCGGGAGCAACACGGCCATAAACCTTGTCTCCAACCATAACTACGGGAGCAAGGCCGCAAGCGCCTACACAACGAAGGCAGGACATAGAGTATTTACCATCCGGTGTGGTTTCGCCAACCTGAATATTCAGTATGCGCTTGAATTCATCGAGAACTTTTTCACCCCCTCTAACATAACATGCTGTTCCCATGCAGATCGAGATAGGATGTTGTCCTTTGGGCATCATACTGAAAAATGAGTAAAAAGTAACAACTCCATATACCTGAGCTACTGATATTTTCAACTCTTTGGCTACCACTTCCTGGACTTCTGCAGGCAAGTAACCAAAGATTCCCTGAGCTTTGTGGAGCACATTAATCAGTTCGCCTTTATCATTGTTAAATGATTTGCAAACCTCTTTCAACTCGGTTAACTGTTCAGGATTTAGTTTGAATTTTATATGTGACATTATAAATATCCTCCAAATTTGATTTGTTGTAATTGAAATCTTACTACTCCATGTTAATCCACGAAAACATCATCCTGACGGTCAAAATATTTCGTGTGCAACAGGTGATGAGACAGCTCACTACAAGGTTTGCCCAGAAATTCTTTGTACAGTTGAATGATATATGGGTTTTCATGTGACTTACGAATAGTTTTGCCTGCATCTTCGCGATAAATGGCTTTGAATCGGGCCTTCAATATTGATGTATCACCATGATGATAAGGCTGACCGCCGCCACCAATACATCCGCCGGGACAAGCCATGATTTCAATTGCATGGAATTCGCTTTTTCCGTCACGGATATCCTCTAACAGTTTCCGGGCATTACCCAGACCATGAGCAATTCCAATCTTGAGTTCGAATCCGTCTACATCTACTGATGCACTACGAACGTTTTCTAGTCCACGTATCTGTTGAAAATCAACTTTATCTAGCTTTTTACCGGTATGGATTTCATAAGCAGTACGAACAGCTGCCTCGATTACTCCTCCGGTAGTTCCGAATATCACGGCAGCTCCGGTTGATTCGCCTAACGGACGATCAAAGTCTTCATCATCCAGTGAGTTGAAATCGATATTGGCTTGTTTGATGAACTGTGCCAATTCACGGGTCGAGAGTGAATAATCAACATCGGGATTGCCATTAGTAGAAAATTCTTCCCGTGAACACTCATATTTTTTCGCAACACAGGGCATGATCGAAACAACAACCAGGTCTTCGCGTTTCACGTTGATCTTTTCTGCAAAGTAGTTCTTGGCAATGGCACCAAACATTTGTTGTGGAGATCTGGCTGTAGACGGAATGTCAAGCATATCCGGGAAGTTGTGTTCGAAGAACTTAACCCAGGCAGGACAGCATGAGGTCAGGATCGGTAGTTTAACTTTCTTGTCGCCTGCAAGGAATTTATTTAAACGTCCCAGTAACTCGGTACCTTCTTCCATGATCGTTAAGTCTGCGGCAAAGTCGGTATCAAATACATAGTTGAAGCCCAGTTTACGGAGAGCAGCTGCCATCTTACCGGTTACAATGGTTCCGGGTTCCATCCCAAATTCTTCACCAAGAGCAACGCGAACAGCGGGTGCCGTTTGTACGATTACGGTTTTCTTGGGATCTGCCAATGCGTTGATCACCTGACGGGTGTGGTCTACTTCGGTGAGTGCTCCGGTTGGGCAAACTGAAATACACTGTCCGCAATAGGTACACGGTGAGTGATCAAGATTCATTTCAAAGGCGGGAGCCACAACAGCCTGGAAACCTCTGTTTACAGCTGAAAGGGCGCCAACGGTCTGAACCTGGTTACACATCGTCTCGCAACGGCGGCACATGATGCACTTATCCATGTCGCGGATGATTGAAGGAGAAGTATCCTTGCGATAGGTTGATTGTTCTCCCTGGAATGGAATTTCACGAATACCCAGGCGTTGGGCAAGTGATTGAAGATCGCAATTTCCGCTCTTTGCACAAACCAAACAATCAAAAGGATGATCTGAAAGCATGAGTTCAAGCACCGTACGGCGTGCATTCAAAACGCGTACACTGTGCGTATTTACCACCATTCCATTCATTACGGGTGTAACACACGAAGGAGCAAGATTGCGGCGGCCTTCAACTTCGACCACACATATGCGGCAACCTCCGGGATTATGCTTAATGTTCATGTCACCCATATTCATGTAACAAAGTGTGGGGATGTCGATGCCAATCAGTTTTGCAGCATCATAAATCGTAGCGCCTTTTTCGACTTCTACGGTTTTACCATCTATAGTGATTTTAACTAGTTCCATTATCTGATTCCTCATTCATTAATTAATATAGATTGCATCGAATTTACATTTTTCGAAGCAGGCACCGCATTTAATACATACAGTCGTATCGATAAAGTGTGGTTTTTTACGTTCACCTGAAATTGCATTCACAGGACAAACCCGTGCACATGCTGTACATCCCACACATGCCTCAGGATTAATCGTGTACTGCATTAGGGCTTTACATTGGCCAGCAGGACATTTATGATCTTTGACGTGTGCCAGGTATTCATGATAAAAATTATCAAGTGTTGAAAGAACCGGATTGGGTGAAGTCTGGCCTAAACCGCAAAGAGAAGTATCACGGATAACGTTGCTTAAGTTACGAAGTTTATCCAGATCTTCCATAGTACCATTGCCGTGGCAGATTTTATCCAGGGTCTCGTAAAGACGTTTATTTCCGACGCGACAAGGGGTGCATTTTCCACAGGATTCTTCAACTGTAAAGTCGAGGTAATATTTGGCAATTGAAACCATGCAATCGTCTTCGTCCATTACGATCATACCTCCTGAACCCATCATGGAACCTGATGCGATAAGGTTATCGTAATCAATAGGCGTATCGAGATGTTTTTCGGTTAAACAACCACCTGAAGGACCACCGGTTTGAACGGCTTTGAATTTCTTTCCGTCTTTTATTCCGCCGCCGATTTCGAAAATGATTTCGCGAAGCGTGGTTCCCATCGGGACTTCGATCAAACCAACATTGTTGATTTTGCCCGCAAGCGCAAATACCTTGGTTCCTTTGGATTTCTCGGTTCCAATACTTGAGAACCATTCTGGTCCCTTGTTAATGATAACCGGAATATTGGCAAAGGTTTCAACGTTATTCACGTTGCTGGGTTTGCCAAGGTATCCTCTTTCCGCTGGGAACGGCGGCTTAACTGTTGGCTCGCCACGAAGACCTTCCATAGAATGAATAAGTGCCGTCTCCTCTCCACAGACAAATGCACCTGCACCGTACCTTAATTCAAGGTCGAAAGCAAAATCGGTTCCGAGAATTTTTTCCCCTAATAAACCGTATTCACGCGCCTGACCGATGGCAATCTTTAATCTTTCGATTGCCAATGGATATTCAGCACGGATGTAAACCAATCCTTTGCTGGCTCCAATACTGTATCCGCATATAGCCATGGCTTCGATCACCGAATGAGGGTCGCCTTCCAAAACGGAACGGTCCATAAACGCACCCGGATCACCTTCGTCAGCGTTGCAAACTACATATTTTTGATCGGCTACACTCTTACTTGCAATTTCCCATTTCAAACCCGTTGGAAAACCGGCACCACCACGACCACGAAGTCCGGAACGTTTAATAACGTCTATCACCTGTGCCGGCGTCATCTCTGTTATACATTTGGCCAGCGCTTCGTAACCATCCCGTGAAATGTATTCATCGATGTTTTCAGGATTAATAAAACCGCAGTTGCGTAATGCAATACGAATTTGCTTCTTGTAGAATCCCATATGCTTGGAATCACTGACATGTTCCTTGCTTTCAGGATTCAGATAAAGCAAACGGTTAACTTTACGTCCTTTGATAATGTGCTCGTTCACTATTTCTTTTGCATCCTCAGGCTTTACCTGGGTATAGAAAGTGTTATCGGGCAAAACCTTGACGATGGGTCCTTTTTCGCAAAAGCCAAAGCATCCGGTTTTTACTACCTGAACTTCGTTTTCAAGATTATTTTCTTCCAAGACACTTTTCAGATTGTCAAGAATTGCACTACTTTCAGAAGCCCGGCAACCCGTACCCCCACATACCAGAAGATGCATTTTGTATTTTTCCATCCGTAGATCCTCCTAAGTTGTTATTTTTCGATAGTTTCGTAATTGACAGGAATAATTCCTTCTACCAATTCGCCGTTTTTAATGTACTTCTCGATGATCTCATCTGCTTTCTTGATATTCACATATCCAAACACGAGGGGATCTTTACCCGGGACCGTGACTTCGATCGTTGGTTCAGCATAGCAATAGCCCATACAACCCGTTTGAGTTACGATAGCTTCAATTCCTCTCTTCTCAAATTCTTCAATCAGAAAGTCCATTACTTGCTTTGCTCCCGAAGCAATTCCGCAAGTGGCCATGGCAACTTTAACCTGAACCGATTTTTCAGGATTTTCACTTTTCTCCCTCAGTTCCATTTTAGACTGAAGTTCTGACTTGATTTTCTTCAGGTCAGCAAGCGATTTTACTTTAACCATTTTTTAATCTCCTAAGGATTTTATTTTGTTTTGTTGAGTTTGTTATTCCATTCACAAAAATAACTAAAACCAATTGTTTAGTGTTATTATTTCGTTGCTTTTATTTCATCAAGATTCTCATTGATCATTTCTTTGAGATATTTAAAAATATGAATGTCATTGATGGAGACTTCGTTAAGGGCTTCCTTCACCTCACGTGTATCAAAAATGTAACGTTCACCATCGACAATGTGAGAATATACAAATTCGATCGTCGGATTTGCAGAGGCCAGCAGCACGATTGTCCCGGCAATGTCGCCCAGCGGCAGCCGGTCAATATTATTTAAAATAAAAACGGCCACGACTTCAGTCCCTTTTCCTTCTTCTGAAATAATCTCAAGCTGACCACCGGTCCGCTCGGCATTCATTTTTAAAAGCGGCAATCCCAACCCTACCTTTCGGGTCGTTCTGGATGTCACATATGGATCTGTCACTTTTTCCGCCATCTCCGGCGACATCCCTTTACCATTATCCTTTATTTTTAATATATATTTATTCGCCTTATGGCTTTCCTCAATTGATATTTCAATGAAGCTGGCGTTGGCTGTTATTGAATTCTGAACAATATCGAGTATATGAAGCGATAAATCTTTCATTCTGTTATGACTCTCCGGTTATCAATATTGTGTAATGCTTTTCTGATTTCTTCAAAATTCAGATTTTCCATGACAAACAATGTCGTCGTTTCTCCGATCAATTCGGGCAAATGAGCATCCGAGCTTCTTATAAATACGTTGTTTTTCAGGTATTTGTTTTTGTTGATAAATTTTTCCCTGCCAATATGTTTTGAAAGTTCGAGCGCATCAGCTTTTAGATCATCTGGAACAAACCCCAACTGGCTGATTATACTGTTTTTGCCTTTATTGACATGGGCCGGTATAAAAATTCCGTTCAATGAATGCGTCATTTGCTCAATCTTTTCGATAGACTGATCAATGGCGGATAACAATGACCTTTCTTCTTCATAAAGGATGTTATCATCCTCATCGACCACAACCTGGTATCCGAAGAGATCCGGATCATTTTTCACCTCTGGCAGATGGGCATCAAGGTAAACCTGAAATGCCTCCAATGCCTCCAGTGTTTCAAAGAACGCCAGACAATGGGCTTCTTCTTTTGTGGTAACTTCAACACCACACAATACGAAGATGCCTTCTCGTTGTCCGATCTGCCGGACTATCTTACACTGTCGTGTCGTATTGTGATCGGTTATTCCGATTAAATCAAGTTGTTTGCTTTTTGCAATATGAATGATATTTGAAGGACTCATCTCCAAGTCTCCACATGGTGACAATACCGTGTGGATATGCAGGTCACCCTTAAAAATATTCATGATTACGGATGAAGCAAATTATAGATCTTACCGGTTATTTCAAATGACTCGTCTTCGGTACCCAGCATTGGAATGCCTTCAATATTGCTTTGGGCTAAACAGTCCGGCTCGGGCTCAAATCCTTTGACCAGGACAATTGCGGCCAGTTCTTTCAATGAAGCAATAGCCATCACATTTTTGTGAGTCTGTAAGGTGACCCAAATTTGACCGGCTTCGGAATGCCCCATTACATCACTGAGCAGATCTGAGGTGTAGCCGCCTTCTACTTCACGGTTTAGCCCTTCAGTACCGCTAAATACCTTCAAACCAAGCAAATCAACAATATCTTTTACTTTCATCTTTCTCTGAGTCGCAAATTAGTGTTCCTAATATTTAAAAATCTTTATTCGATTTTGGAATATGGATTCATTCTCTCATCTCCCCAAATGTTTTTCATGATCCTGAGCGTATCTTCCTGTGAAAGCGATCCTCTTTGTTCATATATCTTCTGTACAAAAATGCAGTCAGTCAGCTTGGCCTTTTCCTTTACAATGTCTTCTGACAGGGCCTGGCATGATGGAGCGCCACAAACACCGCAATCTACTTGTGGAAATAGCTTAATCAGTTCATTAAACCGGTTCATCTTTTTCATGGCCACCCCCATGTCATCATCAAATTTATGCATGGAACGGGGATAAACGCTGGTAAGATTGATGTTTTCGAGCAGGTAATCCTGATAATACGTGATTGATTTTTCTTCTGGCTTTCCGGGATCATCTCCTTTCAGTTTTCTGATGTTCGCCCGTTTTCTGAGCCGGTCCGTTGTCAGGAAACGATTGCCGTTGGTTAGAACACCACCGGCACAACTTTGGTCGCAGGCACGCAACTCCAGGAAGTCGATATCTGTGATTTCTTCGTTTTCCACCTTCTCAAGAAATGCAATCACGTTGTGAATTTCGTCAATGGCCAGACAACGCCCTTCCATTAAGTCTTTTTCTCCACTGGTAAGGCTCCAGGTGATGCCGTAACTTGATAAAGGCCTGATGCCGGGTACATCAAAGTTATGCGAACCCCCTTTTTTGATGATCCGGTATACCTTATTGTACAATACATCCATGTTGATCACCCCGGTGATGACGGAGGATTCTTCACCGACCGGACTCTTAACGGCAGCGATCTTTGCTGCACAAGGCGTTACATAGAAGATTCCCATTTCTTCCTCACTTGCACCTTGATCGGTTAACAGTTTGCGGTAATAGGCAGCGGCTATGTCCAGAGGAGGACGCAGCAACATGATATTATCCGTGAGCGAAGGAAACTTCACCTGAATCAAACGGACAACCGCAGGGCAAAATGAGGAAATCAACGGGCGGAGGTGTTCATGTGTCTTGGCATACTCGGTCATTGCGAAACGGAGGATTTCAACACCTTGCTCAACTTCAAACACATGAGTAAAACCGAGATCCTTGATCCCGGCAAAGATTTGGGCAGCCGTGATATCTTCAGGAAACTGTCCCATGAAGATCGCCGGTACCAAAGCTATACGTGAGGTATAGTCAAATATCTTATTAAAATCATCATCTTCAATGGTGATTGCTTCAACCGGACATACCCGGTAACATTCACCGCAATCAATACATCGGTTGGCTTCGAGTCTGGACTTTCCATCACGCACGCGGATTGCTTCGGTAGGGCATACCCGCATGCAATGCGAACAGCCTATACAGACCTCTTCTCTGATATTGAGTGCATGATGAAAATATTGTTTATCCATTTAAATCAGCCTTTTAACAATATTTCAATTTCAACCGTTGTCCCTTTACCAACTTCACTTTGTATCTTTAGTTTATCAGCGTTGGCCTTTATGTTCGATAACCCCATCCCGGCTCCAAATCCCATCTCCCGGACTTCGGGTGTAGCAGTGGAATACCCCTTTTGCATGGCAAGTTCTATATCCGGAATCCCCGGCCCTTTGTCCGTCAGATTGATATAGATGCGCTCGGTGTCGATATCAATCCGGATGACCCCGTTATACGCATGTGCCACAATGTTGACTTCAGCTTCATAAAGAGCGACAACCGTACGTTTTATTAATTTTGGATCAACATTCAGCTGTTTTAAAACCTTCTTAAATAAACTGGATGCCGTGCCTGCTTTTGCGAAATTTCCTCCGTCAATGATATATTCAAAATGCATGCTGACTTAGCTGATTAGTAAATGGGTTCAAGTCCTGCCTGGTAAAGAATTCCGCTGGCTTTAAACATAGAATACGGACACTCAATCAAAACCATGTCGTTTTCTTCAGCCAATTTTAACATCTCTTCATTGACTTTTTTATTCCGGACAAAAATGATCGTGTTGATGTCTGACATCTCAGCCGTGCGGATGGTTTGCACGTTTCCAAGCCCGGTCATGAGCAGTAAATCTTCCGACTTCAAAGTTAATACATCGCTCATTAAATCTGACGCAAAAACACTATTTACACTTCGGTCAAGATAATCTTCCCCACAAACAACTTTACCATTCAGTAATTCAGCAATTTGTTTAATCTTCATCCTTTGCGTTTTATTCACCTCTCTCTGTTCACAGTAGGGGTGATTGAAATTTCTTTACAAAGGTACTTTAAAATAAAAATCAAGATTGTGAATTGAATAACAATGTTATTAAAATAACAAAATTTATAACAATTCTAAATAGACCGTGGATAAGCAGAGTATTAGGGAGAAAAAAGAAAGCTGCCCTTAAAAAGGCAGCTTTGCAATGAAATTTTAATTTGGTTTTTAATAACGGTTCCTGACTTTGTAATGGGTATGCAACAAATCATGGGATTTATGGCCATTGGGTTCACCCAGAAATTCTTCATAGATGGCCACCACATCCGGATTTTCATGACTCTTGCGAATGGGCATGTTCAGGTCTTCTTCATAAATCGCTTCGGCACGCTTATCCCTGATCTCTTTTGAAGTCGGAATGGGTTGTCCCCCGCCGCCAAGACATCCGCCAGGGCAAGCCATGATCTCGATGAAATGGTAGTTGCTGGTTCCGTTCTGAACACTCTCCATCACCTTTCGCGCATTGGCCAGTCCATGGGCAACGGCTACATTCAGTTCGACACCTTCCAGATGGGCAAATTCGGGCTTTACGTTTTTGATCTTGATGGATGCTTCTTTAACCCCCTCCATGCCCCGGACCGGTTTGATATCCAGATTTGTAAACGGAACTTCTCTTCCGGTGACGACTTCATAGGCCGTTCTTAATGCAGCTTCCATGACGCCTCCGGTAGCACCGAATATGACGGCTGCTCCGGTGGATTCGCCGAGGATGCTGTCATAACCTTCAGGTTCGAGGCTGGCAAAATCAATCCCCGCCTGGCGAATCATTAATCCGAGTTCGCGGGTGGTCAGCACATAATCAACGTCCTTAAATCCGCTGCTTCTCATTTCGGGTCTGTCGCATTCAAACTTTTTGGCCGTACAGGGCATGATGGATACTACAACCATATCCTGCGCCTTTACATTTACCTTGTCTGCATAGTAGGTCTTTGCCACGGCCCCAAACATTTGCTGTGGCGACTTGCAGGTAGACAGGTGATCATTCAGGTTGGGGAAAATATGTTCGATAAATTTGATCCAACCCGGCGAACACGAAGTCATCATCGGTAGTTTTACCGTTTCATCCTTTTCCACCAGCACCTTACGTAAGCGGTTTAGCAGTTCAAATCCTTCTTCCATAATGGTCAGGTCGGCCGAAAAATCGGTATCCAATACTTTGTTAAATCCGATCTTCCGCAGTGAAGCCACCATTTTTCCCGTGACACGGTGACCTGGTTCGAGTCCCAATTCTTCGCCCAGGGCAATACGGACCGCAGGTGCAGTTTGCACAACGACAAACTTATTGGGATCATACAAGGCGTTCCAGACATCCTCAATGTTGTTGCGTTCGGTCAAAGCACCCGTTGGGCACCGATTGATACACTGTCCGCAGTTTGTACAGACCACTTCGTTCAACGGCTTATTCAGGAATGTGGATATGGACTGGTGATTTCCTTTGAAAGCAACCCCAAGCGCACTTACGCCCTGCAGTTCGGCACAGGTGCGCACGCAACGCTGGCAATGGATGCATTTGGAATTGTCTTTCACAATCGAAGGAGATGAAATATCGGGTATCAAATCCTCCGGTTTCAGCAAACTCATAAGAACATGATCGCCAACCCGGTATTCGAAAGCAAGGCTTTGCAGTTCACAACTACCGTTTTTCTGGCATTTGGTGCAATCTGAATTATGTTCTGAAAGCAAGAGCTCGATAATGTGTTTACGTGAAGTGCGGACTTGTTCACTGTTTGTGAAGACTTCCATCCCTTCTGAAACCGGTGTGGCACATGCAGCGGAAAGCTGACGTGCTCCCTTGACTTCGACCACACAGACCCTGCAATTTCCGGCGACGGTTAAGTCGGGATGGTTGCAAAGCGTGGGTATTTTGAAGTTTAATTGTCGGGCTGCTTCCAGAATTGTCGTGCCCTCTTCCACCGAAACGGGCATATTGTTTATTTTGAGATTAACCATGTATTTGCTCATCTTGAATTCTTTTTGTGTGTTTAGTAAATGATCTCTTCTCTGAAATTATCGACAATGGAATTGAAGGGATTGCCTACTGATTGTCCGAGGCCACATTTTGAAGCAATCTTCATCGTGGCAGTCAGCTTTTTCAATTCTTCAAGGTAGGAGGGTGGACGTTCTCCCCGTTTGACCGCCTCAATCCCTTTTAATAATTGCTGGCAACCAATGCGGCATGGAGTGCATTGTCCGCACGACTCTTCACAGAAGAATTCAAGATAATCATGCAAGATGTTGTACATCGATCGGCTGCTGTTGAAGATCATCATTGACCCACCTGTAGGGATACCTTCAAAGCCAATAATGGTATCATTGAATTTTTTACGGGTAACGCAAAATCCAGATGCGCCTCCGATTTGTACTGCTTTGGTGTCACCATCGCCAAATTCTTCAACAAAGCGGTGCAAAGGCATTCCCAATTCAAGCTCGTAAATGCCCGGGATAGGAGTATCTCCCGAAACCGAAAACACCTTTGAGCCGCGTGAATCGGTGGTGCCCAGTTTTTTGAATTTCTCGGGACCCATATGGCAAATCATGGTTGCAAAAACCAGCGTTTCCACATTGTTGATGACCGTTGGCTTCCAATTATATCCGGCGACAGTGGGGTAGGGCGGTTTATTGCGCGGCTCGCCCCGGTAGCCTTCCATCGATTCGAACAACGCGCTCTCTTCACCGCAAACATAAGCGCCGGAACCCGAACGGATCATGACTTTAAAATCGAGATGAATCTTCTTAAGGAATGCATTAAATTCTTCCACCCGCTTAACCAGATTTTTAAGCAGGAAATTATATTCACCCCTCAGGTATATGTAGCCTTCTTTGGCCCCAATTACGTATCCGCAGATTGCAATGCCGGTCAATATTTTATCGGGAACCCGTTCAATTATTTCCCGGTCCTTAAATGTTCCCGGCTCGCCCTCATCCGCATTACAGATGACATACTTTACAGGGTTGTCCTCATTCTTGGTGAATTTCCATTTTAGTCCGGTCGGAAATCCTGCTCCACCACGACCTTTCAATCCGGAGTCGATCAGATCCAAAATGATATCGTCCGGATTTCGTTTGATCGTTTTTTCGAGAATCGAATAGGATAATCCCGGTATATTCTCAAAGATAATATCTACTTTTTTTAGCTTTTTGGTTTCCATGGTCATGACATTTAAAAGTTACACGATTACTTTGAATGCATATGCTCATTCACTATTTTCAAGGCAGACTCGGGCGTAAGCTCAGGATAGACTTCGTCGTTAATGAGCATTACCGGTCCCTTGTGACACCAGCCGAGGCAGTTTGCCGTCAGCAGAGTGTACTCCTTGTCGTGCGTGGTTTCACCCACCTTTATCTTCAATGCATTTTCAAGAGCGCGGATGATTTCATCCTTGTTCTTCATGTGGCAGCTAATGGTTTTACATACCCTGATCACGTTCTTTCCTCTTGGAACGGTATCCAGAAATGTGTAAAAGCTTGCCGTGCCAAAGACATCGGCAGCTGAAATGTTGAGTTCACGCGCTACACTCACCATTGCATCTTCACTCAGGAATTTCTCCTGCTGCACAATGCCCTGCAAGATGGGCATCAGGCTGTTGCGCGTCCGGCCGTGCTTTTCGACCAGTTCACTGATTAATACTTCTGTAGTTGACATTTAACCTCCGTAGTTTTGTGTTAAGTTAGGTGTTGAAATAAAATTTAAGAAACCTCCGTTTTCTTAACTCTCTTATAGAAAGTACTCAAATTTATAAAAATCTTTTGTGAAATAAATAACAATATAAAGTTATTTAACTTTAAACCGTAATTTATAATGAGACTAATTTGTGTAACGTATATTGTGCCGGAGTAGTGAAATGGTATCATAAAATTCTCTATTTTTGCATCATAATGAAACCAACACTTCGATACTTTTTGCAGATTGCATACAATGGCGGTGATTATAACGGTTGGCAGATTCAGCCCAATGGAATTACCGTGCAGGAAGAGCTGGAAAAGGCGCTGGAAATTCTTTTGCGCCTCAGAATTGGCGTAACAGGTTGCGGACGGACCGATACCGGTGTTCATGCCTCCGATTTTTATGCCCATTTTGATATCCCGGAAGAGGGAATGCTTCTTCCGGTTAACCAGTTGAAATATAAGCTTAACCTCCTGCTGCCCTCCAGCATTGTCATTCACGATATCTTTAAGGTTAATCCGGATATCCATGCCCGCTTCTCGGCTTTAAGCCGCACATACAAGTACAGGATCAGCATGGCGAAAAATCCTTTTTGTAATGGCTTTGCCTATTTTTATCATCAACGACTTGATGTGGAAACAATGAACAAGGCTGCTGCAATTTTAAAGGAGTATAATGATTTCTCCTGCTTTTCTAAAAGCGGTACTCAGGTCAAAACGAATATATGCCATATCACCCATGCCAAGTGGGATCAGGACGGTTCGATGCTCGTTTTTACGATCACTGCAGACCGGTTTTTACGCAATATGGTAAGAGCCATTGTAGGTACCATGCTCGATGTGGGCCGTTCCAGGATAACGCTTGAAGATTTCAGAAAAGTGATAGAAAATAAAAATCGTTGCAATGCAGGGTTTTCTGTCCCTCCGCAGGGATTGTTTTTGTCTGAAGTGAAGTATCCGGATTTTATTAAAGCTGAATAGATCCGGATCAAACTTGGACAACGTACCTCACTTTTTATTATAATAACGGCAGGATAATTTTAAGGGAAAAACAAGGGTTAAAGGATACTTGAAGGATACTTAATGGATACCTTGTGAGTATCCATTAAGTATCCTTCAAGTATCCATTAAGTATTTTATACGGAAATAATTTGATTAAATAGGTCGTATGGAACTCGCATTGATAATTATCGTATAAAAATCTTCCATGCGAGTTCAAGGCGATAGTTTTAATACCTATTATTTAAGCATAAAAAAGAAAGAGCGGGTCTCAAAAGTCGGTGGCATACTCCTATATTTCACTAATCCATTTCTAATGCCATCTCTAATGTAAAAGGCTGTCTCAAACGTTTGAAACAGCCTCCAGATTATGGGTGTAAATTTTTTTCTTTCAACAATTCCGCTTCATCCTTCATTCCCCTGAAAAAAACAATGGAGAAGTTATTCAGCGTATTTAACCTAAATCCAATATATTAGTTTTTCTTCTCCTTTTCGTTATCCGGATTAGGGTTCTTCTTGGTCATTGGGAATATCCCTGCTCCAGCCATATCGCCAATAACATTAACCAATTCAGAACCGGTTGGAACCACGATTTTTGCATTGCTAGCCAAAGAGGTTTCAAGCGCTTCAAGCTTTCTTAATAACTGAGCATTACCGGTGAAATATTTATCGGCAGCTTCATTAACCAGCCTGATTGCTTCAGCTTCACCTTCGGCATGGAGAATTTTAGATTGTTTATACCCTTCGGCTTCTTTGATCTTGGCTCTTTTTTCTCCATCGGCAACCGTTTCTCTGGCAGATGCATAATCGATGGCCGCTATTTTTTCATTCTCGGCTTTTACCACTTTATTCATGGTCTCCTGGACATCTTTTGGAGGATCGATCTCCTTTAATTCTGCACGGACTATTTCTATACCCCAGTTCATGGTTTCTGAGAGAAGCGTCTTATGCAATTCGGCATTAATCTTTCCTCTCTCGCTATTGGCCGACTTTAAAGTCAGGGTACCAATGATATTTCTTAAGGTAGTACGTGCCAGGTTCACGATCTGCCATTTATAGTTATTTACGTTATAAAGTGAACTCTTAACGCTTTCTTCATCCTGTTTCACTTTAAAATAAACCTGGGCATCTACACTCGCATTCAGGTTGTCATTGGTAATGATTTCCTGGGGTTCGGCATTCACCATTTGTTCAGTGATGTTCACCCTATACATCTTTTCGATAATGGGTATGATCCAATGGAAACCGGGATTACCAAATCGATGGTATTTCCCAAGGCGCTCAGTTAAACCCCTTTCGGTAGGTCGAACAATACGAATTCCTGAAAAAAACAGGAGAACAACAACACAAATAATGATAACAACAGTCGGATCAGCCATATTATACCTCCTTTTTAAATTTTTAATAATAGATTTATATTGAATATGATTTTATTTTAAAGAATATGTTTCAATAAAACACGATATGGTGCCGGTATAATCGAATCCCTTATTTTATAAGGAACGTTATCCTATTTGATTGGTGATTTGGAATATTTCATCACATTCAAAAAACTTTCAGGATTTTTAGGTGATTTAGCAAGGGGTTTAATTTCTGCTTTTGCATCGATATTTTCTGATATACACCCTTTTGTAAAATCTTTCAGTAATTTAATTAATCTTTTGCTATCTACTCCTGAGTAAACATGATTTTCCATAAAACGCGAAATTCAATTAACGACCCACAATTTATTTTAAAAATTTCTTAAAAGCTCCAATCGAAAAGAATTGTTGTTTAACTATATCGTTATCAAAGAGAAAACAGATCAATGTTAATCGACAACAAATTAAATTTTGAGCACCGTAATATAGAATGAAATCTCAGATTTTATTTAAAAATTTTAAAAAAATTGATAACAATTTAATTGTCAGTAATTCAATCATATAAAATGGAGATGTTGATTATATTCTTTTTTTACAAACGGATGCCGATA
>JAUZOX010000220.1 GCA_030706265.1 Bacteroidota bacterium
AGTACGATCAGCAGAGAGTGTAATGTCGTGAATCCCAACGCCTCCAGGTAGATGTGAAGCAACATTTTCACGCCAATAAAGGTCAGCAGGACGGATAGTCCGATTTTAAGAAAACGGAACAAGTTGATGATATGCACGATCACAAAGAAAAGGGACCTCAGTCCCAAAATGGCAAAGATATTGGAGAAGAAGACGATATAAGGATCCTGGGTGACGGAGAAGATGGCCGGAACCGAGTCAACCGCAAAGATAACATCTGAAAATTCGATGACCAGCAGGGTGATCAGCAAGGGCGTGATCATGGATTTGCGGTTTTTCCGGATCACAAAATATTTGCCGACATATTTGGGATAAACGGGTAAAAACTTCCCGGTAAACCTGACGACGGGATGACGGGCAGTATCAATTTGTTCCTTATTGTTGCGTTCGACAAACATTTTGATGCCCGTAAAGACCAACAGGACTCCAAACACATAGAGGAACCATGAGAATTCCTGAATAAGGGCCGAACACAGAAAGATAAAGAGAAACCTCAGGACGATGGCGCCCAGTATGCCCCAAAACAAGACGCGTTTATAATATTTTTCCTGAACGTTAAAGGCCAGGAAGATCATGATCATGACAAAAATATTGTCGACCGATAGGGCATATTCTATCAGGTATCCCGTGATGTATTCGAGTGAGAGGTTATGCCGGTATATGGCAAGCGCCTGCGCAAAGGTTTCGTTTTTAAGTTTGATCGGATGACCATGCTTAACGATAATTGCCTTTAACTGATCCATGTTCTGGATACCATGAATTCGGTCGCCAAAAAACATGATCAGAACATAGAACACAAGGGCCAGACTCACCCAAACAGCCGTCCAGGTGAGCGCTTCCTTAAATGGAACCACATGACTCTGTTTGTCGAAGAAACCCAAATCGAGGGTTAAGACAGACAGAATAAATATGATAAATCCAAAAAAGAAAATGATCTCGTGTGTATTCATTAGCGAAAAATGAGTTATTCGGAACAACAAAGATAGTCATTCCTAACAGCCTTTCTCCTCAATGTAATTTGAAGAAGATGAAACGAGCATGATCGAAGATCACAAACAACGATGAAAATTATCAATGCGAGTTCCATACGACCTATTTAATCAAATTATTTTCGGATGAAATGCACTTCCAAAATATCCCCGGGCCGTTCTTTTTACCGGTTATTCATTGCCATTTTGAGCTGAGTTTTTCTCAACCGGTGGAATGATGTTCATCAGGATTACCGTTTTAGAGGGGTCAAACATATATCGGTAGGTGATATGCCTTTTGTGAAACACGGCTCCGGTTGCCTTATGGATTGCCATCATTTGCGGATTGAAGTCGCCGACCCACGATAATTCAACCTCTTTATACCGGGGCTTGCGCTTCATGACTTCACCCATGTTCCAGAATATGCCTGATTCGACACCCAGCCTTCTATACTGTGGCACTACTCCCATCACGATAATCCGGGTCCTCGTAAATCCTTTGGTTTTTTTGTAATACAGGAATTTCAGCTTGTCCCAAATGGAAGTGATGTGTCCATTCAGGTAATAAAGGATCTGATTTGCATCGGGCGCCATTACCAGAAAAGCAATGGGTTCGTTTTCATGATAAACAAACCAGATCATCTCTTCGTCCATGATGGATTTGAGTTCTCTGAACTGTTCGCGTAAATCTTCGATGCTGATAGGGGTGAAATTATCGTGAAAAGCCCATGCTTTATCATAGATCGTTTTAAAGTCCTGTAAAAATTTTTCGGTGTTGCTTTTTTGAAAATGCGCATAATGGTATCCCGGTCGTGCCATGATGCGCTCGGAGATTTTCCAAAACCGTTCGGGAAACGGAATTGTAAGGTCCAGCTTATTGGTTACCTGTTCAAAATATTGTTTAAAGCCATACGATTCAAAGAGTTCTTTGTAATACGGAAGATGATAGTTCATTCCAAAGCTGGCAGGCGAAAATCCCTCGACAAGCAGTCCCCAAAAGTTTTCGTTCTCACCGAAATTGATGGGTCCGTCCATTGCCTCCATTCCTTTGGCGGCCAACCAGGTCTTGCATTGTTCAAATAAGGCAAAGGCAGCCTTTTGGTCATTGATGCATTCAAACAGCCCCATCCCGCCAACGGGCACTTCATAGTTGTATGCTTTATTGCGGTTGATAAAAGCGGCGGTCCTTCCGATCAGTTTTCCATTGTCGTCTTTTAAAATCCAACGGATGCATTCTCCGTGACTAAAATAATTGTTCTTGGCAGGGTCAAAGATGGCTTCTATCATTCCATCCAATGGGCAAACAAAGTTGGGATCTCCTTTATAAATGATTCTGGCTACGTCTAAAAACTGTCTTGCCGTCCTTTTATCATTCACTTCAATAATCTGCATAACTTGCTTTTTTATTATTCTTTTGCAAAGATAATAGTTATTCAATGCTTTGCTAAACTTCATACATTCGCCATGTAGAGAATTATCAGGATTTCACGGCAGAGTTCAGGAATTGGGAGTATATTTGCATTGATTTTTGAACGATAAGGTGAGAAAGATATATAAACTTGTTCTGAAGGCTTATTCTGGCCCCTTGGTGATGACCTTTTTCATCGCTTTGTTTATTCTGTTGATGCAATTCCTGTGGAAATACGTTGATGACCTGGTGGGTAAAGGACTTGGCTGGGACGTCATTGCACAGCTTCTTTTTTATGCATCGTGGACCTTTGTTCCCATGGCACTGCCACTTGCCATCTTGTTGGCGTCGCTGATGACATTCGGGAATCTGGGTGAACGTTATGAACTGGTGGCCATAAAGGCTGCAGGAATCTCGCTCCGAAAATTAATGCTGCCACTGATCATTCTTTCGATCATGATCAGTGTCGCTGCCTTCTTCTTTTCAAATAACGTATTGCCCTATGCCAATCTGAAATTCAGGTCCATCCTCTATGATGTCCGCCAACAAAAGCTGGCCCTGAACATAAAGGATGGGGTTTATTACAGCGATATAGACGGGTACGTGTTGCGGGTTGACAAGAAAGAACCTAAAACAGGTACGTTGAAGGAGATTCAGATTTATGACCATACCAAGGGTACGGGCAATACCATGCTCACACTTGCAGATTCAGGCACGATGGTTCAGACTTCCGACAAACAATACCTGATCCTTACCCTTAATCATGGCTATAATTACGACGAGTCGGGAAGCTCCGACTCGTATAATAAAAAGCCTTTTCAAAAAACCAGTTTTGATAAGGAGGTGTTGCGGTTCGACTTATCGGGGTTTAAAATGGTTCGTACCGACGAAGAGCTTTTCAAGAAAAACTATATGATGTTAAACCTTAATCAATTGCAGAAAGCAGTTGATTCATTGCGGGAGGTTTATGATATAGCCTTGAAAAACGCCAGGTACAATGTCTTTTATTCATTCCAGGATTTTAAACAATTCAATGATGAAGCTGCCAAAAAACATCCCCGGATTGATACCGTTTTAAAAAACAAGAAGATATTCGGAAAGAATTTTAAAAAGGACCAGTGGTACAGCATTATCGATCTGGCGACGAATTCCGCCAGACAAGTACAATCCACCGTTTCGGACATAGGCACCAATCTGAAGGACCAGGGTGAGATTATCCGGAAACATGAGGTGGAGTGGTGGCGCAAGTTTACCCTCAGCATTGCCTGTTTGATCCTGTTCTTTGTCGGGGCTCCGATGGGAGCCATCATCAGGAAAGGTGGACTGGGATTGCCGTTGATCTTATCTGTACTCTTTTTTGTGCTTTACCATGTCATTTCAATGACGGGCGAAAAGGCCGCAAAGGCGGGTGCGCTGTCGCCCATGACCGGGATGTGGCTTTCATCATTGGTCCTGTTACCAACCGGTATCTATCTAACTTATAAGGCTACAACTGACTCTCCATTGCTTGATGCCGACGCATATGTGAAAGGCGTTAAAAGATTTCTCGTTTGGGCTAAGATCACAAAAGAAGAAGACAACGATAACCAAGCATCCTAAAACGGTTTGCTTATGAAACGAGCATGCTTGAAACGAGCATTAATGTGAGTTCCATGCGACCGATATAATACAAATTATTGTTTACGCATGAAGGTATTATTGCTGTGTAATAAATCGCCATGGCCTCCGAAAGAAGGGGGACCCATTGCAATGCATGCCATGATACAAGGCCTGCTCATGGCGGGTATATCGGTAAAAGTACTTGCCCTGAACACGAACAAATATACCGTTGATTTAAAAGAGATTCCGGAGGATTTCAGGCTTCAAACCGGGATCACGTTTGTAAATATCGATCTTTCCTTCAAACCCACTGATGCATTCCTGAATCTTTTCACACATGAGTCGTATCACATCAAGCGATATATGTCGGTTGAATTTGCCAAAGTTTTGACCGGCATCCTTAAGGCAGAATCATTCGATATCATCCAGTTTGAATCTTTGTTCCTGACCTGCTATATCGATCTGATCAGGCAGTATTCTTCAGCCAGGTTAGTTTTAAGGGCACATAACGTTGAGCACCTGATCTGGCAAAGGCTGGCTCAGGAAACGACCCTGCCGCTTAACAAGTGGTACTTAAAACACCTTGCAAAAACGCTGAAGGCATATGAGCTTTCCATATTGAATGAATTGGACGGGATTGCGGCTATTACGACCAATGACGAAGAACGTTTCAGAAGTTTTGGATGCACAAAGCTGACCGGAACAATTCCATTCGGCATTTCCTGCCCTCAAACTGCTCCACCTTCGACGGCATTGAAACCCAAAACATTGTTTCATATAGGGGCCATGAACTGGTTGCCAAACCAGGAAGGCATCCGTTGGTTTTTAAGGGAATGCTGGCCGATGATCCATGTTAAGTTTCCGGATGTGAGACTGGTGCTGGCAGGACGTGAAATGCCGGGGTGGATGCTGAATACCGTCATCACTGGGGTAGATATCATGGGCGAAGTTCCGGATGCAACCCGGTTTATGTGTGACAACGGAATCATGATCGTTCCTTTGTTTTCGGGTAGCGGCGTAAGGGTGAAAATCATTGAAGCCATGGCCCTTGGTAAAACGGTCATCTCCACTTCTATTGGCATGGAAGGAATCAAGTGCCGGCCTCAAAGGGATATCCTGATAGCCGACACACCTGAGGAGTTCCTGGAGACGGTTATCAGCTGTCACAATGACCCGGAAATGGCCAGACAGATTGGTGAAAATGGCAGAAAATATATTCTGGAAAATCACTTGTTGGAAAAGGTCAGCGGTTTAACCAACGCATATTACCAACAACTCATTCAA
>JAUZOX010000221.1 GCA_030706265.1 Bacteroidota bacterium
AGCGCCGATGGTCATCATCAAAGCGCACCATACACTCGAGAAACATGTGCTCACTAAATGGCAACAATATTGGAAAGAACAGTTGTCGACCTGGTACGGCATGTTGTTACACGAAGGACAATATCTTGACCCTGTGATGCGCAATATTGAAAAGTTTCTTCTCGATACCCAGGACAGTGTGACCGGAAAGGTATTCGTAAAACTTATGCCATACCGGTTTAATGTGGAAGGAATTGAAAGTAAATATGATTTAATGAATTCGGGTTCCGGTCTTTATGGAGAAATGAGTGGGGGCTGGAGTGGCGACGACGTCAAAGGCTTTACTAAATTGCTCGGAAACCAATTAAGGATATATCAGTCTGTTAAGGAAAAAAATCAAAAAAAGACTTCATAATATTAAAAATGCATGGGAATATGAGTGTGCGGCTTGTTAGGGTTGAGAGTGAAGATCTGGAGCAAATGTGATAGAGTCAGTTCAGTCATGTTATTTGAATGCTCCTTATAATTAGCCTAATCATTTCTGTTCCCTGCATTTTTTTAGAATCATCTTCAATGAATAAAATCAAAATAGCTATTGAGGGCGGGGCCGGTTACACTGCAGGAGAATTGCTTCGCATGCTGCTTCGTCATCCTTATGCTGAGGTGAAATACATCCACAGTGAAAGCAATGCCGGAAAACCGATTTCATCCATACATACTGATTTATTGGGTGAAACTGAATTGGTCTTCAATGATATAGACTACAGCGATTGTGATGTCTTATTCCTTTGTAAGGGTCACGGTAAATCATTGCTCTTCCTGAAAAACCAAAGTCTTCCGCCTACCCTAAAGATCATCGATTTGAGTCAGGATTTCAGACAGGAGGATGATGGATTTACTTATGGATTGCCCGAGTTACAGTTGGATAAAATCCAATCGACAAATAAAATTGCCAATCCGGGCTGTTTTGCTACTTCTATTGAATTGGCACTGCTCCCCCTTGCTGCCAGCGGATTGCTGAATGACGATATCCATATTACTGCTATCACAGGATCAACAGGTGCCGGACAAGCCCCAACCGAAACGACCCATTTTAGTTGGCGTAACAACAATATTTCGGTATATAAGCCTTTCAGGCATCAACATCTGAAAGAAATACGAATGGCTATTCAAAAGCTGCAGCCCGGGTTTGGCAAAGACTTAAACCTCATACCGGTCAGAGGCAATTTTAGCCGGGGGATACTGGCAAGCATGTATACAAAATGCAGTGAGGATTTCACATATGTTAAAGAAATTTATCGGAAATATTATTCGCAACATCCTTTTGTATTCATCAGCGAGGTAATGCCCGACCTGAAACAGGTCGTGAATACCAACAAGTGCATACTGTATCTTGAAATCTTTAACGATAAACTTTATATTGTCAGTATTATAGACAATTTAATTAAAGGAGCATCGGGACAGGCTATTCAAAACATGAACCTGATGTTTGGCTTTCCCCAGGATTCGGGGCTGCAACTAAAGTCTATTGCATTCTGAGCCCCTTATGGGTCAGATACAAATGTAAATACGACTAAAACGATCAACTCAAATACTTTAAAAAAAATGAATCTTTTTGACGTTTATCCGCTTTTTGATATTGAGCCTGTAAAAGCTCACCTTACAACTATCTGGGACAAAGAAGGCAAGGAATATCTCGATTTTTACGGTGGACACGCTGTAATCTCGATAGGTCACTCCCACCCTCATTACATCGATACGATTACAAAACAACTCAATAAAATAGGATTTTATAGCAATAGTGTAAAGAATCATCTTCAATTAGATGTTGCCGATAAACTCGGTAAGCTTTCCGGCTATGAAGACTATAATCTCTTTTTTTGCAATTCAGGAGCAGAAGCAAACGAGAATGCCTTTAAAATTGCCTCATTTTCAAATAAAAGAAATAAGATAATCGCATTCAAACAATCATTTCATGGGCGTACTTCGGGTGCAGTTGCCGTAACGGACAATCCTGCAATTGTTGCACCATATAATGCACTGCACAATATCCAGTTTTTGCCCTGGAATGATATTTCAGCGGTGGAACAGGCTCTCAGAAAGGGCGATGTTGCTGCCGTAATCATAGAAGGCATTCAGGGAGTTGGTGGAATTAATGTTCCGGACAAGGATTTTCTAAAGTCCCTGGAAACTTTGACAAAACAATATGGAACCTTTTTAATTCTCGATGAAATTCAATCGGGCTATGGACGGAGTGGAAAATTCTTTGCACATCAATATGCTGGAATTCGACCGGATATCATTACAGTGGCAAAGGGCATGGGTAATGGTTTTCCGGTTGCCGGAGTGTTGATCAGTCCTGCTATTGGCGCATCCTATGGCATGCTGGGAACGACCTTTGGAGGAAATCATCTTGCTTGCGCTGCAGCGATAGCAGTATTGGACATCATTAAAAAAGAGTCCCTCATCCAAAATGCGGCTACGGTTGGTGATTATCTGATGAAGGAAGCAGCCGGATTAAAAAAGATCAAGGAAGTGAGAGGATTAGGCCTTATGGTGGGACTTGAATTTCAAATGCCGATCGCCGAAATACGTAAAAAATTACTTTTTGAAAAAGGCATTTTCACCGGATACAGTGGTAAAAATGTGATCAGGTTATTACCGCCCCTTTGTATCAGCAAAAGTGAAGTGGACAGATTGATTTCGTCGTTAAAGATTGTTCTGGAAAACAGTTAAAAGGGCATGGAGAAATTAATCATCGTAAAAGTAGGTGGTGCTGTTCTGGAAGAAGAAGCATTGATAAATGATTTTCTTGACCATTTTACTGCAATACCCTCTAAAAAAATTTTGGTTCATGGAGGGGGCCGGACAGCAACTTTGCTTTCAAAGAAACTGGGCATAGAAACTAAGATGGTCGATGGGAGAAGGATTACAGACCATGAGACCCTCAAGGTTGTGACCATGGTTTATGGTGGACTCATCAATAAAAGCACAGTCGCACTCTTACAGTCGAAAGGATGCAATGCACTTGGAATCACTGGTGTAGATATGAATCTTATCTCTGCTGTCAAACGCCCTGTTGGTGAAATAGATTATGGTCTGGTGGGTGATGTAACGGGGGTCAATGCATCGGCATTTAGCGTCTTGATACAGGCAGGAGTGGTGCCCGTCCTGGCACCAATTACGCATGATGGCAAGGGGCTGTTATTGAATACCAATGCGGATACAATCGCTTCCTCTATTGCGGTTGCTATGGCAGATTTGTATCAGGTTTCATTGGTCTATTGTTTCGAAAAAGCTGGTGTGTTAGCTGATCCCAACGATGATGAATCGGTCATACCCCATTTGAATTTTAAACTATATCAGGATTTGAAAAATGAAGGGAAGATTCACTCCGGAATGATTCCCAAACTCGACAACAGCTTTAATGCGCTTAAAATGGGTGTAACCGAAGTCATTATTACAAGTGCAAATACCTTGAATATTTCAAAAGGAACTCATCTCAGCTTATGATCGATCAACTTTACATTCAGGCTCTCGATTTGTTGAAAGCCTTGATCTCCAATCCTTCATTCAGCAAGGATGAAAACCTTACTGCTGAAATTATTGCAGAATTCCTCCAAAATAAGGGATTGAAAGTCAATATGCATTTAAATAATGTTTGGGTGATTCATCCTGACTATCAGAACGGCCGTCCTACCCTGCTTCTCAATTCACACCATGATACCGTAAAACCATCTCAGGCGTGGACTTTTGATCCATTTGTCCCAACAGAAAGTGAAGGGAAATTGATCGGTTTGGGTTCTAACGATGCAGGTGCTCCTTTGGTTAGTCTGATGGCGGCTTTCTTATATTTTAGCCAGCTTGGCAGCCTTCCCTATAATTTGATTTATGCTGCAACAGCCGAAGAAGAGAATTCGGGTATCAATGGAATTGAGTCAATTCTCGAGTCAATCGGCCCCGTTGATCTTGCGATTATAGGCGAACCGACGAAAATGGAACTTGCCATAGCAGAGAAAGGATTAATGGTGCTGGATTGCAAATCTATTGGCAAACCCGGTCATGCTGCCCGGGAAGAAGGAATAAACGCCATCTATAAGGCTTTGAAAGACATTGAATGGTTCAAAAACTACCGGTTTGAAAAAGATTCAAAGGTGCTTGGCCCTGTCAAAATGAGTGTTACACAAATTAAAGCGGGTTATCAACATAACATGGTCCCTGATGTCTGCGACTTTGTGGTCGATGTCCGTACAAATGAACATTATCTAAACCAGGAAGCACTTGAGATAATTAAACAGCATGTTGAATGTGAGGTCAGGGAGCGTTCGCTCAGATTAAACTCATCATTCATCCCGGAGAGCCATCCATTGGTAAAAATTGCCAGGGAAATGAACATTCCCTGTTATGGATCGCCTACCACATCCGACCAGGCCGTAATTTCCTGCCCTTCGGTTAAAATGGGCCCGGGCGACTCGGCACGATCTCATACGGCCAATGAATTTATCTATCCGGAAGAAATCCGGCAGGGTATTGAGCAGTACATTGCCATATTAAATAAGTTAAGATTTTAATTGATATTAGTGATATTATTTACTGGATTATATTTTGATATTCAGTAAACAAGTAATATATTTGATTTTCTATTCAAATTGAATCATCATGAAACTTTGGGAAAAAGGGATACCGGTAAACACAATCATAGAGACATTTACAATTGGTCGCGACAGAGAGATGGACCTTTATCTGGCTGAGTCGGATGTACTGGGAACCATTGCACATATCATTATGCTCGAAAGTGTCGGATTATTATCCTCCGATGAACTTGTGACGCTACGAAAGGCATTATCGGTGATATATCATGATATTCAAGAGGGAAAGTTTTCAATTGAACCGGGTATTGAGGATGTTCATTCTCAGGTTGAATATCTGCTGACACAACGCTTAGGGGATGTCGGGAAAAAAGTTCATAGCGGCAGATCCAGAAATGACCAGGTTTTGGTTGACTTGCGTCTGTTTACCCGGGATAATATACTTGATCTTGCGACGTCTGTTCGAAATCTATTCGAAGCATTACAACAACAGAGTGAGTTATACAAAGATGTTTTGCTACCCGGATATACCCATTTGCAGATCGCCATGCCCTCCTCTTTTGGGTTATGGTTTGGTGCTTATGCAGAAGCCCTGGCCGATGATATGCAATTGCTTTTCAGCGCGTACAAGATCAATAATCAGAATCCGCTGGGTTCGGCAGCCGGATACGGATCTTCATTTCCATTGAACAGAAGCATGACGACTGCACTAC
>JAUZOX010000222.1 GCA_030706265.1 Bacteroidota bacterium
ACCATTTCACGCCAAATAACATCTGACGCCATGGCACTACCACCGGGACTATTGACGCGCAAAACAATGGCTTTGATGTTTTTATCCAATCTGGCTTTTCGAATGGCTTTGGAAATTTTTTCTGATCCTATTGTGTTCTCATCACCACTGCCTGATACGATATCCCCCGATGCAAAAATGATCGCAATTTTGTCTTTTGAATATTCGGTTGACCTGCTTTCGTTTGCCAGAACATATTTACCTAAATTAATAGAGTTAATATCCTTGTCCTTAGCAATTTTAAGTTTATTCCGGAGCTCCTGTAATAATTGATCTTTGTAGATCAATTGATCCACTAATTTTTCTTTAACTGCCAGTTCGGGTGTAAATCCTGTGAGGTTATCGGCTAATTTATTCAGTTGATTTTCACTTAATCCTCTCGATTCAGATATTCCTTTCAGCATTTGACTCCAAAGGGAGTTTATATAAGTAAAGGTTTGCTCTTTGTTGGCCTTGCTCATTTTATCCAGGATATAAGGCTCGACAGCGCTTTTAAATTTTCCATGACGGATAACCTGAATCTGTACATCCAGCTTTTCCATGAGCCCTTTCATGAACATCACCTCTCCTGAAATTCCCCTAAAGTCCAGAGCCCCTGCCGGATTCAAATAGATTTTATTTGCAGCAGAAGCGAGGTAGTACCCTTTCTGAGAATAGATTTCGCTGTATGCAAGAATGAACTTCCCTGATTTTTTGAAATCAAGTAACGCATTTCGAATTTCTTCAACGGTAGCCATACCTGCAGGAACCATCCCCAGATCCAGCAATATTCCTTTGATGTTTGAATCTTCTTTAGCGTGTCTGATTGCCTTCACCGTTTCATACAGGCCTGGAACTTGTTGTGCATTTAATCCGTCTAAGCCAAAGCCTGCAAATGGATTATTGGTTGACCGTTCTGGAATTGGAGTATCAAGGGTCAATCGGAGTATCGCATTCTGCGGGACGGTGGTGTCCGGCTTGGAACTGGCTACAATAATCCCACTTACTATAATAACCAGCAGTAAGAAGGTGATGATCAACGTGAGGAAAGTTCCCAACATCGAGGCGAACATGAATTTAAAAAACTGTTTCATAAAAGCTAATGATTATAATTTTGAGCCTTAGGAAGGATTATGAATGAAAGTACTAAGATAAGCCAAAAAGCGATCAACATGCAAGTATGTTTTCAACTAGAAAGTATACATTTGTAAGGATTAAAATCAATACACGTTAAAGCATGACTAATGGAAAACGTTTAACGGGAATAAGGTTATACTTAAAAAAAATATTTCCACAATCGGCAACTAATCGATTGCTTAAACGTGATCATATCACAATTTGGATCGTGCTTTTATTGATCTTATTCAGTTCGCTTACTTATTTATATACGACTGGAAAATTTTATGAAGATGATTCACGCATCAGGGCAGCTCAGAAGGCTTTAAATGATTCAATAAAAAAATTGATTGCAGCACCGGTGGTATTGGATTCGGCGTTTCTGCATACCCCATCTTTTGATGCCTCTGACGAAAAGATCCGGGAGTCGGTTGGCCTTTCCATTCAAATCATGGGACATGGTACTTTATCATCCAGACAGATGATCACATTTTTGCTTTCACAGAACCATCAGATAGATAGTTTATCGGCCAAAGAATTCGTAGACGAATATGTTTCTGCTGCTGCTAAAGAAGGAGTTAACCACGATATGGCTTTTTGCCAGATGTGTCTGGAAACAGGTTTCTTGAAATTTGATGGCATGGTTCCTCCGGATTTGAATAACTTTGCCGGCATTGGAGCATTTGAAGGCTCACGCGAAATCGAAAGGTATCCTTCGATGCACGAAGGTGTAATAGCACACATACAACATCTTAAGGCTTATGCATCTGTGGCCCCGCCCAGCCTTCCTCTTGTCGATAAACATTTTTATAATATTAAAAGGGGAAGTGCTCCAACACTAAATCAACTTGCTGAACGTTGGGCAGAAGATAAACTTTATAGCTTAAAAATCATGATACTGATAGCACAATGCCGGCGTTTCAGTCAGTGACTCTTTATAATTTCTTTCATTCATAATATATTGCCAATACTCAATACATGGAAACGGCTTTTTTACTACTCGGGGGAAATGTCGGTGACAGGGAAAAATGCATTAACGATGCCATCACTTTGATAAATCGTGAAGCAGGAACTGTCACTCAAGCTTCTGCTTTATATGAAACCGAACCCTGGGGCATGCAGAAAGCAGATAAATTTTTAAATATTGCAATTGAACTATCCACTAAACTATCAGCCCTTGAGTTATTAGATGTTTTATTAAATATTGAGAAACAATTGGGGCGGGAACGAAATCCTTTAATTAAGGAATATGAATCCAGACCAATCGATATCGATATCTTGTTTTATGGGACAGAGATAATCCAAACACCCCGTCTGACTATTCCACATCCGCAACTTCAGGCACGAAAATTTGTTTTAGTCCCTTTATGTGATATAGCACCTGAATTTATTCATCCTATCTTGCAGAAATCAATTATGACGTTATTGAATGAATGCCAGGATAAACTTGAGACTGTAGCACTAAAACCCTACACCTTATAAAATTATGACAAACTACGACTACATTTGTATCGAAGGAAATATTGGAGCGGGAAAGACAACTCTTTCCCACATGTTATCAGAAGAGTTTAATGCCAAGCTGATACTTGAACAGTTTGAAGACAATTCCTTTCTTCCAAAGTTTTATGAAGATCCCGAAAAATATGCATTTCCATTAGAGCTTTCGTTTTTGGCCGAACGTTTTCAACAACTCAAAAAAGAATTATCCTCGCATGATCTTTTTTACCCTATGACAATTGCCGATTACTTCATCAGCAAATCACTCATATTTGCCCGAAGCAATCTTCAAAATGATGAATACGCGCTTTTTCAAAAGCTTTTTCAAATAATCCTGCCAAATCTGCCAAAGCCTAATCTCATCGTTTATCTGCATGCCGGTGTGAGTCGATTACAAGATAATATTAAACTGCGGGGAAGAAGTTATGAACAAAATATAATGAGTAGCTATCTTATAAAAATTCAAGATGCTTATCTGGAGTATCTTAGAATGCAGCAAGAATTAAAAATTCTGATAATTGATACTGAAAAGATAGATTTTGTACATAATAAAGATCATTATATACAATTAAAAGAAATAATATTTAGTGAACATCCAGTAGGCATCTCGCGCTATACAGTAGAATAGGCAATATAAAGTTTCGACATTTTTATCCTTTTGGGGGTTACTTTTCCTTTTTTTTTGGATTAACCTTTTACATGGTGGGAAGAAGGGAATTCTCATGCAGGATAAAATTGGCAAATGAAACACCTGAAATTGTTAATCGAAATTGCATTTGTGCTGGTTATGTTTTTAAGTACCGGTGCAAGTGCGTCTGTTTCAAATGCTATTTCGTCTTATCATAAAATATCGGCTGTTAGGGAAAAAGCATTAGCTGAAATTTCTATGGCACAAAAGAACTTGTTTGCGTTTCCTGAAAAGAGTTTTTCAGATGCAAATAGAGCTAAAATGCTGGCCGATAATCTAAAGGATGAAAACCTCCAGGGGCGTTCATTGATGTTGATGGGAATTTCTTTGTACCGGTTATATCGTTTTGATGAAGCCAATAACTATTTTCTCAAAGCGAATAAGATGTTCGTCAAGACAAACAATTTAAGAGGGCAAATTAATATTCTTAAATATCAGGGCGTAATTCAAAGTGACCAGGGCCTCTATAAAAAATCATTTCCATTTTTTGATGAAGCTATCAACTTATCCAAAAAAATTAAAAATGATACGATAACCGTCGATTTGATCATTCTGAACGGATATGTTCATGTCTTTAATTCAGATCTGAATAACAGCTTTTTAAATTTTGATAATGCGTATCAGATAGCACGCAATTCCAAAAAACTTAGTTTAATAGCCCGTTCTAGCCTGGCCCTGGGGGATTGGTATAACGCAAACGGCAATTTTAAGTCTGCCATTGATTTCTATCACAAGGCTGCAATAATTTGTGATTCGCTTAACGACAGGGGGGGGTATATCTGGGCGATGAATAAGTTGGGGATGTTATTCGCCGGATGGCAACGTTATTCTGATGCTTTGGATTATTTAAGAAAGGCGTTGAGCAAAAGTGATGACAATCATTTGTTGTCGGGTTCCGGACTCACACAACGAAATCTTGGCGAAGTCTACATCAGTAAGGGTCAATATCATGAAGCCTTGCAAAATTATTTAACTGCCTATAATCTTGAAAAAATATCCGGTAACAGACCGGGTATGGCTGAATCGCTTTGTGGAGAGGCTGAGGTTTTACTGAATGATAATCAGATAATAAGGGTAAAAAATATTTTAGATAGTATAAAAATATTGGTAAAAGGAAATTATGATCCGACTATTCATGCTGCCATTAATCGTATTAGCGGTCTATATCATATTAAAACCACAAACTATTCTCAAGCACGAGTCGATTTATTGAATGCTGTAAAACTGGCAAAGAATTATGATCAGGCCCGTTTACGGTTATCCGCAATTCACGATTTAAAAATGCTTTGCGAAAAAGAAAAGAACTATGCAGAGGCATATCGATATACTTTACAATACAATGCATTAAGCGACAGTGTATTTAATATTCGAATCCACAGTCAATTGATGGAAAAAAGAATGATTTTTAGAAATGACGAAATCAGGCAACAAATAGAATCCTTGAAGAGCGTTAATCGTGAGGATTTGGCAACTGTTTATAGCCATAATCAAATTGTGTGGAAGCAGAGGCTTTTGATGTTTATCGGGATAATTGGTTCCATCATTTTTTCAGTGTTGCTTATTTTGATCATCAAACACAATCGGACCATTAAAAAGGTGAACAAGCTTTTGAATGAACGAAACTATCAACTGGTAATTCAAAAAGACCAAATTAACGAATCTATTCAGAAGGCTAAACAATCTGAAAAGTTACAGTCCGCTTTTCTTGCAAATATGTCGCATGAAATACGAACTCCCATGAATGCCATCATGGGTTTTTCAGAACTGCTCGGCTTAGATAATGTTGAAGAAGAAGAGAGCGAACAATTTATTGATCATATTATCTCCAATTCAGAAATATTGCTGGATATCATGGATAACATCATTGATATCGCCCGT
>JAUZOX010000223.1 GCA_030706265.1 Bacteroidota bacterium
AAAGCGGTCGAATTTGCCGAAGACGACATGAACCAGGCATGGAAAGACATGATGAAATATGCTGTCAATGAAAAAGATGTCGTGGTAGGCATAGCCGCATCAGGATCAACGCCCTATGTTATAGGAGGATTGCGTGAAGCTAAAAAAAATGGAATTGTTACGGGATGCATTGTATGCAATTCAGGCAGTCCGGTTGCAGCCGAATCGCTCTATCCTGTTGAAGCAGTGGTAGGGCCGGAATTTGTTTCGGGATCTACCCGCATGAAATCAGGCACCGCTCAAAAACTAATTCTCAACATGCTGAGCACTTCCGTGATGATCAGACTTGGTCGCGTTCAGGGCAACAAAATGATTGACATGCAACTCACCAACAACAAGTTGTATGCTCGTGCCGTCAAAATCATCATGAGCGAAACCGGAAAAGACAAACAGGTGGCAACAGAATTGTTAAATAAATACGGGAGCGTTCGTAAAGCAATTGCTTCAACTATCAATAATCCATAGGATGTTCAAAATTTGTTGATTTATTCTCAAATTCACAATTAACTTATAACTAATTTCACAGGCCCAAACTCTCAGCAACCCGGAAATGCCCAATACCTTATTCCGGTTGCTCATCATATTAAAACGCTTAAACTATAAAATGTCTCCATTATTACTTTTATCAATTCTAATAGGTTATTTTGCTTTCCTGATATTTATATCCTATTTGACCTCCAAAGGTTCTTCGGATAATTCAACCTTTTTTATTGCCAACCGGAATTCCAGATGGTATTTGGTGGCATTTGGCATGATTGGGACCGCACTGTCGGGAGTAACGTTCATCTCCGTTCCGGGTGCTGTCGAAAAAAGCAGTTTCAGCTACTTCCAGTTTATCCTGGGTAATGCGGTAGGTTTCATTTTGATCGCCAAGGTCCTCTTGCCTTTATTTTACAGGATCCATTTGATTTCTATTTATACTTACCTGGAAAAGAGGTTTGGATTTTGGAGCTATAAGACGGGGGCCAGCATTTTTCTCATTTCGCGTGTGATCGGTTCCTCGTTCCGGCTTTACCTTGTTGCCATCGTATTACAAAAATTCATTTTTGATTCCTGGAATGTACCATTTTGGGTTACCATTGCCATTTGTTTGATATTGATTTGGCTCTATACTTTTAAAGGGGGGTTGAAAACCATCATTATCACCGATACGCTGCAAACCGTTTTTATCCTCTCCTCTGTAGTTCTCTCCATCTGGTTTCTGTCAAAGAGTCTTCATCTGGATTTAGCACAGACCTTCGAATCTGTTAAACACAGTACCTATTCAAAGATGTTTTTCTGGGAGGACTTCATGGGCAGCAAATATCACTTTTTCAAGCAATTCTTTGGAGGTATATTTGTAACACTGGCAATGACGGGACTCGATCAGGATCTGATGCAGAAAAACCTGAGTTGTAAAAATATTGGAGAAGCCCAGAAGAACATGCTCACATTTACGGGGGTATTCGTTTTGATCAACCTGTTGTTTTTGAGTGTAGGCGCCTTACTTTATCAATTCGCCGCTGCAAAAGGAATCGACGTCCACGCCTTGAAGACGCCTGATCACCTGTTCCCCGAAATCGCATTAAATCATCTGGCGACCTTCCCTGCTATCGTTTTTATGCTTGGGCTAACGGCTGCAACCTTTGCCACTACCGATTCCGCACTCACCGCATTGACGACTTCATTCTGTGTAGATTTCCTGGGCTTTGATAAAACCAATAACCGGGACGACCGCAACCTGGTTCGCACCAGGCATATCGTGCATTTGGCCTTTTCAACCATCATCCTGCTTGTCATCCTGGTTTTCAGGATTATCAACAACGACTCTGTAGTGAACTCAATATTCAGGGCTGCAGGATATACCTATGGACCTTTGCTTGGATTGTTTGCATTTGGAATGTTTACCAAACGAAACGTCAGGGATAAACTTGTGCCCTATATCTGTCTGTCATCACCCATCATTACCTTTATCCTTGATGAAAACTCAATGGCATGGATCGGATATTCGATGGGATTTGAACTGATTGTTTTGAATGGCTTGATTACTTTTCTTCTTTTAAGCATCACCAGCAAACCCGGAGTGGGATTAAACTATAACAGCCCGGTTAAAAACTGAAAATGATCTTCGCATTTCCCATTTGTAAATCAGCTGATGAATGGGAAAAGATATCAGAATCATAGTTCATTGATCTTAAAGTTAATAATATTCAGTATAGCTGCATTTTTCAAACCAT
This sequence comes from Bacteroidota bacterium, assembly GCA_030706265.1. GTDB lineage: Bacteria > Bacteroidota > Bacteroidia > Bacteroidales > Cfx3-03 > Cfx3-03. Next base: position 2,256 of record JAUZOX010000223.1, read on the forward strand.
GAGTACTGGTTTTGACCGGACCGTAAAAATAACCCGGGTACTTTATCACATGTAAACTGATATAACAATACTGCAAAATACATTCTCAATGGAAAAAGAAGTTAGTCCGCATTTGTTAAAACACACTACCTGGAAATCGACAAAGGAAGCCGGTTACCAGGTAGCGGTCTTACCCTGGGGAGCCACGGAAGCACACAATTTTCATCTTCCATATAGTACCGATGTCGTCATCGCCGATAAGTTAAGTGCCGAATCAGCCAGAATTGCAAATTCAAAAGGTGGAAAAATCATCGTTTTACCAACTGTCGCTTATGGCGTCAACACCGGGCAACCCGACGTCTATTTAGACATGAACTTAAACCCGAGTACTCAATTTGCCATATTGCATGATCTTATCACCGTTCTGAACCGGCAGGGGATCCATAAGCTGGTGATCCTCAACACGCATGGCGGAAATGACTTTAAGCAGATCATCCGGGAAATGAATTTGCTCTTTCCGGAAATGATTCTCATTCAATGCAATACCTTCAATATTAATGGTATAGAAGATTTTATCGAACTTTCGGGTGAACATGCCGGTGAACTGGAGACCTGCCTGATGCTCTATCTGGCGCCCGAATTGGTATTACAACTTTCGGAAGCAGGAGAAGGTCGCGCTAAAAAATTTACTATTCCAGCCCTGAACGAAGGCTGGGCATGGACTGAACGTAAATGGACCGAGGTGACCACCGATACCGGAATAGGAAATCCGGAAAGGGCAACCAGCAAAAAAGGAGAACTTATCTTTAGGCATTCCGTCGAAAAGATCGCCTCTCTCTTGCTAGCACTTCAGAATACGTCAAGGGAAGACTTTTATAAATAAAACCTTACTCCTTTTCCTATAAAGTCACCCGCAGGAAACCTATTCCATTTTATTCTGATTTAAATGAAATGAAGTATTGATCTGCGGTTTCAGGATTTGTCGATTGGGATACATGTGTCTGTTGAGCATTTATCCTGTTTATATTTCTAACTTCACCTATATCTCAAAATATTTTCAAAAGTTTTAGAGCAGGTTTTATGAATGTTTCAAATGGTTTAGCTCAAATATGGACTTAGCGTATAAATGCGCAATTTTCTGCCAGAAAAACAAATCATGTATAAAAATCTATAAATTTGTATAAGCCATTAATACTATTAACCAATAAATTATGAATAAAAATCTTTACTTTATTAAACGATATACATCCGGACTCTTATTGGCTGGGTGTATGTTTTTGATGTTGTCACCTTTAAAGGCTCAGCAGACGGAATATCCATTCCAGAATCCCTCTCTCCCATTCGATCAAAGGGTGAATGACCTGGTTTCACGCCTATCGCTCAGAGAAAAAGTAAAACTAATGCAAAACAATGACGGAGGTGGCGTTGCCCGTCTGGGAATACCGGCCTATAACTGGTGGAATGAAAGCCTCCATGGTGTAGCACGTGATGGAATTGCCACCGTGTTTCCACAAGCCATCGGGATGGCTGCAACATGGAATCCGGCACTTATACAAAGTGAAGCAGATGTAATTTCCACGGAAGCACGGGCAAAACATCAGGAACATGTCCGCAAAGGTGAATTTGGGATCTATCAGGGACTCACATTCTGGTCGCCCAACATCAATATTTTCCGTGATCCGCGCTGGGGTCGTGGACAGGAAACCTACGGAGAGGATCCTTTCCTCACTTCACGCATCGGGATTTCCTTCGTGAAAGGATTACAGGGTAATGATCCAAAATATTTTAAAGTAATTGCCACTGCCAAACACTTTGCAGTCCATAGCGGGCCGGAACCGCTACGGCATAATTTTGATGCCGTTGCACCCAAAAGGGATTTCTATGAGACCTATCTTCCGGCCTTCGAAGCGCTTGTAAAAGAAGGCAAGGTATATTCGCTCATGGGGGCATACAACAGTGTTTATGGTAAACCCTGCTGCGCAAGTGACCTGTTATTAAAAGATTTACTGCGTAATAAATGGGGATTTAATGGATATGTCGTTTCTGATTGCGGAGCGATTTCTGATATTTATAAAGGGCATAAATACGACACAAGTGCCAAGGAAGCTTCGGCTGCTGCAGTTCAGGCCGGTTGTGATCTTACCTGTGGCGGAGAATATGTTGCACTCGAACAAGCAGTTGCCGACGGACTCATCAGTATCAAAGACATTGACGTTTCGCTTAAACGGCTCTTCCTCGCACGCTTCAAGCTGGGGATGTTTGACCCGGCCTCAATGGTGAAATATGCCAATATTCCCATTACTGAAAACGACACGCCTGAACATGACCGCATAGCATTGGATGTTGCCCATCAAAGCATGGTGTTACTGAAAAATGACGGCATCCTTCCCTTAAGCAATAAATACAAAAAGATTGTAGTCATAGGTCCCAATTCTGATGACAAAGATGTGTTATTGGGCAATTATAACGGCAACCCTTCTCATCCGGTCAACGTATTGGAAGGCATCACAAACAGAGCAGGAAATAATCATGAAATTATTTTCGAAAAGGGAATGACATCCTATACCAGAAATTATACCGCCGACCCCAATGCGGATGCCAAAAAACAAGCCGCACTCGACGCTGCCGCAAAAGCGGATGCAGTTATCTTCGTCGGAGGTATCTCCCCCCGGCTTGAAGGTGAAGAAATGAAAGTCAATATGGACGGGTTTACGGGTGGTGACCGCACGAGTCTTGATCTTCCAAAAGACCAGGAAGAATTGATAAAAGCACTCAAGGCAACAGGCAAACCGGTTATATTGGTGTTAATGAGTGGCAGTGCCCTTTCGGTAAATTGGGAAAATGAAAATCTGTCTGCAATCCTGCAAGCTTGGTATCCCGGGCAAGAGGGTGGAAATGCTGTAGCGGATGTTTTATTCGGCAAATACAACCCCGCGGGACGTCTGCC
>JAUZOX010000224.1 GCA_030706265.1 Bacteroidota bacterium
CCCCACTCTTTATTTGTGAAGGTGTTGATGGTGAAATGAATAAAACCATACATTTCGGTTTCGTGCCATTTTAACTGGGCTTCTGATGGAAGCGGACCAAAGGGCTTTGGAGGCATGACTTTTTGTGCCTTCAAACCGGAAACGATGGAAATGATGAATGCAAAAGTCAGCAGAGAAATTCTTCTCAGGTTCATTTTTGTTTTATGATTTAATGGATAGGAAAATCATGCTCGTTATTTGATGATCTGCAGCACGACATTGGCAGGTTTCAAATCAGGTGACGAAAAAGTCAGGGTTACAGGCCCGGTTTTGTCAGCAGTCTGAATATAAGCTACTAATTTCCCCTTGAAAGCGGAACGTTTATTTATCTTGTATTGAGTGGTATCTACCGGGTTTGAATTCTCAAGTCCCAACAATTTTGCGGCTCCATTTATTGTACATGTAATTTCGGGATGCGAAAGAAAGACCGGAATGCCATTTTTATCCGTGATGGTTAATTCAATATGTGCAAGCCCATGTTTGGTTATACTCAACTGTTTGGCATCGGCAGATGCGGTGATGGCAGATGCCTGTGCTGCTGTTTTCAGCATATCGACCACCTCTTTATTTTTGGCGTCTTTTGCTATGGCTTTCAATGTCCCCGGTTCAAAAGGAATATCCCAGTATATCACGCCGCTTTTTTCAAAATCAGCCCTGTTCTTGACACCCAACGACTTATCGTTTAAAAAGAGTTCCACTGTCTTGCAGTTAGTAAAGCAACTGATTCTGACTTTTTCATCTTTGGCATAGTTCCAAAGCGGATCCGCTTTTTTCTGACTCCAGATAGAACCATCTCCGTTATTTCTGGGGACGGGGGCGGTTCCGATATAGACCATGGGCTTATCGCTCCAAAGGCTTTGGCGGAAAAAATATTCGGGTTTCTTTAAACCGGCAAGATCAAGTAAACCTGAAGTACTGTGTTTTGCCGGGAATCTGTTTGCTTCCCCCAGATATTCTATCCCCGTCCAAAGATATTGTGCAGAGATGAAATCGTTTTTGGCCACATCGTCCCAGGCACTCTTTCCAAAACCGTTTTCACTTCCATAGATGATACGGTTTGGATACTTCTTGTGATCATCCGCATAACGGTACTCCTGATAGTTATATCCGGCTATATCCAGCGCATCCGCATAACCTGTTTCGTTGGAGATGATCACCCCTGCCAAAGCTGCAGTAACGGGGCGGGTAACGTCGTATTGTTTTACAATCTTCACGAGCTCCTTTGACACAACACCCAACCGGTCGGAATTCGGCATTTCAGGGTGATAGCCTCTTCCAAAGATTTGAGGATTGGTACCGACATTCAGGATAGGATGTGAGTAAGGATCATTGGGATAATCAATTTCATTGCCTATGCTCCACATGATGATGGAAGGATGGTTCCTGTTCTTCAGGATCTGATCGCGGAGATCCCTTTCATGCCATTCTGCAAAATATTCATGATAGCCATCATTACTGGGCTTTCCTACGTTCCAACCCTCAACCCATTTGTTCTTACCGCCTTCCCATTCGTCAAAGGCTTCGTCCATGACCAGAAATCCCAGTTTATCGCATAAATCATATAGCTCTGTTGCATGAGGATTGTGGCTCATCCTGATCGAGTTACACCCCATCTCCTTTAACCGGATTAATCTCCGTTCCCAAACGCCGGTGGGTACTGCAACACCGAGGCACCCTGCATCATCATGCACACAGACCCCTTTGAGCTTCATCGAAACGCCATTCAGGGTAAAACCGGTGTTGGCATCAAAATGAAAATCACGAATCCCCACTTTCGTTACAATCTGATCCAGTGTTGCATTCCCTTTCTTAACGACAGTTGTCAAAGTGTAAAGATTGGGACGATCTGTGGACCATAACTCCGGATTGCCGACACTCATCAAGACATCCAACGTGTTTTCTCCGGAGGCTGAAACCGAAACCGTTTTCACCGAACGGGCAACCGTTTGTCCTTTTTGATCTGCCAGGGTATTTTGCACTTCGACGCTGGCATCCGAAGTTGAATTGTTTTCAACCGTTACATTAACAGCGACGTCGGCTTTTTCTTTACTGACTTTTGGGGTAGTCGCAAATATGCCCCACTGTTTGATGTGCAGTTTTCCGGTTGTGATCAGAAACACGTTTCTATTGATGCCCGACCCTGCATACCAGCGCGAATCTGCAAATTCTTTATGATCAACCTTAACGGCCAGGACATTGGACTTGCCAAAATTCAACCAGGGTGTCATATCATACTGATAGGAGATATATCCATTGGGTCGCTTTCCTAAATTGTGGCCATTGATCCACACCTCTCCATTTTTGGAAACACCCTCAAAATAAATGTAAACCTTTTTGTCTTTACTGGTTACCGGAACGGTAAAAGTCTTTCTATACCAACCTGTTCCTGTTGGCAAAAAAGCCGTTGCACTTGCCCATTTTGAATCAAAGGGGCCTTCAACCGACCAGTCGTGAGGCAAATCAACCGTTCCCCATCCTTGATCATTAAAGGTGGGCTGGAAGGCATCTTGCGGATCACCCTTGAAGAATTTCCAGTTATCATTGAACAGACGGGTTTCACGTCCAGAGCCTGTTGGGTTTGTTTGCGCAAAACCTGCAAGCGCCATGATCATGAGCGATAATAAAAGAACAAAAGACTTCCTCATCATTTTTTTATAAGATAGTGTAATTATTTTATCATTGATTACTTTTACAGGCAAACTTAAGGATTTATCGATGATATCACAAAAATGGCTCCTATTAATTTGTTTATTGGGCATGTTCACCGCTACAAGCGCTGCGGATTTTACGCTGGTAAGTAAAAACGTAAAGGTTTCGATTGTTTATGGCCGGAACGGAAACGCGATTGACTCCATAACCGCCAATCTGCTGGCTCAGGATATAAAAAGCGTAACCGGTTATCTGCCGGTTGTTTCAAACGATATTTCAAAGGCAAAAGGTTCGGTGATTATCATTGGAAGTCTCAGTTCAAAACTTGTTCAGGACTTATTGGGACCGAAGGCAAAGGAGTATCTTGACCTGAAAGACAAATGGGAAAGCTATATTGTCAAGGCCATTGATAAACCATATCCCAACATTGACCATGCCTTGCTGATTGCCGGAAGTGACAAACGGGGCACGGCATACGGTGTGTTCCATATATCCGAATGCATCGGGGTGTCGCCCTGGAATTGGTGGGCCGATGTGCATCCTGTCATACGAAAAGAACTCATGCTGCATCAAGTCGATTACACGTCGGCTCCTCCTTCGGTCAAATATCGCGGTATTTTTCTCAATGACGAAGACTGGTGTTTACAACCCTGGGCTGCAAAGACATTTGAACCCGAAACCGGTGACATTGGCCCCAAGACCTATGCAAAGATTTTCGAGTTGCTTCTTCGCCTAAAGGCCAACCTGATCTGGCCTGCAATGCATCCCAGTACCAAGGCATTTTATCATTATCCCGGCAACAAAAAAGTTGCCGAAGACTATGCCATCGTCATCGGTTCTTCACATGCCGAACCCATGTTGCGTAATAACGTCGGTGAATGGGATGTCAAGACCATGGGCGCTTTCAATTACGTGATTAATAAACCGACTGTCCAAAGATATTGGGAGGATCGGGTTAAAGAAAGCAGCAGGAACGACGCCATTTATACCCTGGGAATGCGCGGCGTTCACGATAGCGGAATAGAAGGGGTCAAAACAATCGCCGAGACGGTTCCCCTTCTCGAACGCATCATTGTCGACCAACGGGATATGTTGAAAAAATATGTAAATGAAAAGATTACGACTATTCCCCAGGCCTTTACAGTCTATAAAGAAGTATTGGAGGTGTATGATGGTGGCTTGAAATTGCCTGAAGATGTCACGGTAGTTTGGCCCGATGATAATTACGGCTATATCCAGCGTTTGAGCAATCAAGCCGAACAGGAACGACCTGGCAGTTCCGGTATCTATTACCATGCTTCTTACTGGGGGCGCCCCCACGACTATTTGTGGCTGAGCAGCACAAACCCTTCGCTGATCCGCGAGGAGATGATGAAGGCTTATGAAATGAAATCAGACCGGCTTTGGGTGTTGAATGTGGGGGATATCAAACCGCTGGAATACAACATCCAGTTATTTCTGGATATGGCTTACAATGCAGCGCCATTTAATAAAAGCGAATATGTAAAAAGTCATATGCTGAACTGGACAACGGGTATCTTTGGTTCACAGAAGGCCGATGCCATCAATGCCATCATGTGGGAATACTATCAACTGGCCTTCGAGCGGAGACCCGAGTTCATGGGATGGAGCCAAACCGAACCAACTACAAAGACAAATTATACCGAATACAATCACTTCTATTATGGTGACGAAGCCCAGCAACGTATCGATCGATACAATGTGCTTGAAAGCAAGTTGAAGAAGCTGAGAAACGAGATGGATGAAAAGGATAAGGATGCATTCTATGAACTGGTTTATTATCCGGTGGTTTCAGCCGCACTGATGAACAAGAAGTTTCTTTACCGGGATAAATGTTATCTCTATGCCAAACAAAACAGGGCAAGTGCTTATGATTTTGCCGACCTCTCAAGACAGGCTTATGATAGCATTGTTTCAGAGACCAATTATTACAACAATCAATTGGCCGGGGGAAAATGGAAATACATGATGTCGATGAATCCCCGCGGTCTTCCCGTTTATCAGGAGCCGGTCATTTCAAACTTCGTCATTGACAAATCCGGACTATTCGATGTGATTCCGGAGGGCTTTGTGAATAAGGACTCAGCCTTAATATCCGGATCTTCTAAAAAACTTTCGATGCCGGTATTCAATCATTATACCGACCGGAAATATTTTATCGATGTTTTCTTAAATGACAATCAGCGGGTCGAATGGACCTCTGCTATCAATGCGAATTGGATAAAATTATCGCAGGAAAAAGGTGTTCTTGAAGGTATATCTGGTAAGAAACAAACCAGGATCTGGGTTTCAATAGACTGGAAAAATGTTCCTGGGAACGAGAAGTTATCGGGGCAAATCACGATCAAAGGGGCAGGAAAAGAATTCATTGTTGAAGTAAGCGCAAACAATGAGGATTACAGGGCATTGAAAGGTTATGACGGATTTATTGAGGATAATGGC
>JAUZOX010000225.1 GCA_030706265.1 Bacteroidota bacterium
ATTACGCTAAAAAGAGAGGGTGCCTCTTTATTTTCGAGACACCCTCAACAAGGAAAAACTACTGCTTAACTAGTGAATTAAAAAATTAAATCTTTGGTTCCCAGCCTTTTTGGTAAGTACGACCCCAAAGTTTTTGTGCTTCAGGATCATTAAGGATATGTCCGTTTTTAGGATCCATCTTGATATCGCGGCCTAAACGCCATGCAATATTACCTACCTGCATACCGACGATACTCTTGTGGCCTAATTCAACATCGCAATTTGGACGGCGATGATTTCGGATGGCATCCAGAAAATCGGCTATATGCAGATTGTCCATGCCGGGACTTACAGTAGCCGTATTACGGGCATCTACCTGCGTTTCATTAATGGTAGATTTCACCTCCTTGATCAATTTACCATTATTGTCATAGATTTTATAGCTGTCTCCGCCGGTGTCTAAACTTCCTTTTTCGCCATAGAAAATAATACCACGATCAGAACCTTCAATATTTCGGCCGTTGGAGCTTCTGCATTCCCACATCAAAGAGATGCGGCCCGGATAATCCATGGTGATGATTTGTGTGTCGGGAGTCTGCCAGTCATCCTGATAATGATATCTGCCTCCGACTGAAGTAACGCGGATAGGATATTCAACTCCCAGACCCCAGCGAGCCACATCCACTTCATGGGTTCCATTGTTCAGGGCTTCACCGGTTCCATAATCCCAGAACCAATGCCAGTTATAGTGGATCAAACCGTCGCGGTATGGGACACGTGGTGCAGGTCCCTGCCATAATTCATAATCCAGCCAATCGGGTACAGTTCCCGGTTTCAGGAAGTTGGATTTACGGGTGTTGGTATACCAGGTTTTTGCCAGGTAAACGCGGCCGATGACGCCATTGTGTAACTCCTCAATGCCTTGTCTGAGAACAGGAGCAGAACGACGTTGGGCACCCATCTGAACCACACGATCGTACTTACGGGCTGCTGCTATTGCTATTTCGCCTTCTCTCGGATTATGCGATAATGGTTTTTCAACGTAAACATTTTTTCCTGCCTGGCAACCCATGATGGTCATGGGAGCATGCCAATGGTCGGGTGTGGCAATGTAAATGGCATCGATTGATTTGTCTTCCATTACCTTACGGCAATCTTTTTCGGTTTTTGGCGTCGAGGCCTGGCCCCCTTTCATGATTGCGCTGATGGCCTTTGGCAATGTCCGTGAATCGACATCACAAACCAAATCGACAACAGTGTTTTTTTGTTTTGAGAAGTTGACCGACATCCCGTGTCCGCGACCGTTTAGTCCGATACATGCCATGTGGATCCGGTCATTGGCTCCGATGATGTTGTTGTAGCTTTTAGCAGTAAACCCTAAGGCTTTTCCACCAATAGCAAGTCCTGCCGAGGCAATCGTTGCCTTCTTGAGAAATTCGCGTCTGTTATCCATAATATGAGTACTTATTAAAGCGTTTTGATTTTAATATTTCTAAATGATGCCACACCACCATGTTCTTGTAAGAGGAGGTGACCTTTTTCTACCATTCCGAATGCAGGAACGGTTTTATTAAACTTACTTTTGGCAACTGCATCGGTATAAGCCTTGTCGCCGCGGGTAAACTCAAGAATTTTAACTCCATTCAGCCAATGTTGAACATCTTTTCCCTTGGCTACGATGCGGATGGTATTCCATTCGCCCGGAGCATTTACTTTCTTATTGCCGGTAACAGGCAACACGTCGTAAAATGATCCGCAGAGGTGATTGGCCTGGTGAATGTCTTCTCCTAATTTATCATCGATGATCTGATATTCCATTCCCAGATTTCCTCCCGTTGGATATTTGGTATAAAAATATTTAATTCCGCTGTTGACACCCGGTTCGATTTTAAAATCTACAGAAAAATCAAAGTCTGAATACTCGGCAGTTGTAATGATGTCACCACCTTTCATTCCTTTCACGGTCGAAATGCATCCATCTTTTACTTCCCAGCCGGTGGGAACGGGTTTACCACCTGGAGTAATCCATCCGTTGGTAGTCTGGCCGTCAAACAGAAGGACCCAACCTTCCTTTTTTTCTTTAGCTGTAAGCGTATTCGGCTTTTGAGCATAAACAGCAGATGAAAAAATCATCAGCACAAGCAGAAAATAGAAACTTTTTTTCATGTTAATTGATAAGATTAAAAAGTAATTGCAAATATTGATAAATATAAAAACGGCTTAAAAGTATAAATTAAAAATACAAGACGTATCATTGTTTTAATTCATTTACATATCATTATGAAAATATATAAAAGTCAATAAAAAATTCAGTTAGTACAAGTCGTTTGATCATAAGGTAAACGTTGCTAACAGCAGGCTTTAAAAGCAAAGTCAGAGGCAATAAACTAATGCTAACTTATTAATTATCCAGTCAAAGCTACTTTATTTTTCCGTATATTTGTAGCATGGAAGGAATTATAATACTAATACTTATTCTATTCAATGGTGTTTTTGTTTTGGCAGAGATTGCATTGGTTTCGGCTAAGAAAACAAAAATATTGGAACGGGCAAACGAAGAGGATCAAAGGGCGGCTAAGGTTTTAAAGTTACTCGAAAAACCGGAACGTTTCCTGTCGTCCATACAAATTGTCATAACCCTGATTGGTCTTATCACGGGTGCCTATTCCGGGATCACACTATCTGAAGATATTGCCCCTCTTTTCGAAAAGATTTCTTTTTTAGCTCCCCATGCGCATAAGGTCAGTATTATCCTTGTTATTACTGTGGTTACCTATTTTTCAATTCTGCTGGGTGAGCTGTTACCCAAGATGATTAGCATGAATAATCCTGAAAAGGTGGCCATGATTGTTGCTTCTCCTATTGTTTTTTTAATCCGCATAACCCGGCCTATCAATATTTTCCTTAGCTTGAGCCTTAGGTTGATTCAAAGGGTACTTCATCTTCCTATACACAACGAAAATCCCATTTCGGAGGAGGAGCTGAAGATCATGATCAGGATGGCTAATCAACAGGGAACGCTTGAAAAAAGCGAGACGAGTTTTTTGCACAATGTATTCCGGATGAGCGACAGACGTGCCCGTAATATTATGACACACCGGAGTGAAGTACAATGGATTGATGCGCGGACAACCAAAGTGGAGCTCCTGGACTTTGTCTGTAAAAATCCATACCACTATTATCCAGTCTGCAAAGGTTCATTTGAAGATATAATCGGTGTGCTTTCATTGAAAAAATTATTGCGGAATATAAACCAGACACCCTTCAGCCTGGAGCAGGCGATGGAGCCACCTGTTTTCATTCCGGAGACACTCGAAGTATTGCAGATCATCGAAATATTCAGAAAAAACAAGAAATATTTAGGATTAGTGGTAAATGAATTCGGGGATTTTGAAGGAATCATTACGCTTCATGACCTGACTGAAAATGTTTTTGGTCACCTGCCGGGTGGGGATCGGTCAACAGATCCATTGTTGGTGAAACGTGAAGACGGATCCTTTCTGGCCGACGGCAGCATTATGCTTGATGAATTAATAGAGCATACCGGCTTTGAGATTAAAATCGAAGATTATCAGCAACTTAATCTGGCCGGCTTTATCATAGAATATCTTGAAAAGTTGCCGGTAACGGGAGAAATTTTTGAAATATCCAATTTCCGTTTTGAGATTGTCGACATGGATCAACTCAGAATTGATAAGGTGTTGCTTATTCCGCATCAAGCTGAAATTGACAAAGCGGAAGGATAAAAATTAACAGAATCTGAATTCATGTCAACTATAATTGTTAAATTGGATATCAACAACTATATTTGCAACCCTGAAAAATATAAAATTTGCAAAATAAAAATTGATTACTCATGCAGAACAAAGGAGCTATAAGGCTATTTGCCGTCGCTTTCGCAGTAGTTTGCCTCTATGAACTATCCTTCAATTACTGGACGGTTCGTGTCGAGAACAAAGCGAAGAAATTTGCTGACACAGAGGCTATTCATAAGATTGCCAAGGATATGTCGAAAGGTGATTTGGCAAAAGAAGGAATTATATTAGATTCATTGATTAATCTAAGAGTAAAGCATTATCTTGATTCAATGTCGACCAAGACGGTTCTCAATCTTGGATTTCAACAATTTACTTACAAGGATGTCAAGGAGCGCCAAATCAACCTTGGGCTTGACCTCAAGGGTGGGATGAACGTGACCATGGAAATATCGGTTGCCGATATTATCCGCGGAATGACGGGTTATACCAAGGATACAGCCTTTAACAGCGCTTTGGAAAGAGCACAGGCAAGGGAAAAAAGAGAAGCAAAAGATGTCGTAACTCTTTTTGGAGAATGTTTCACGCAGTATCATCCGAATGCAAAGCTGGCTCCTCTTTTCAATCGTGTTGAATACAATGACCGAATCCATGCCAATTCAACCAACAAAGAAGTTTTGAGTGTAATCAGATCAGAAGCCAATGATGCCATCAATCGTACTTTTAACATCCTTCGTGCACGTATCGACCGTTTTGGTGTAGTCCAGCCCAATATTCAGAAATTAGAGGCTACTGACCGTATTCTTATCGAACTTCCCGGTGTAAAAGAACCTGAACGGGTAAGAAAATTATTACAAGGATCCGCAAAACTTGAGTTTTGGGAAACTTATAAGATGAAAGATGTTCTTCCATATTTGATTGAAGCCAGAAACAGGTTGTCTACAATGGGTAATTTGAAACCATCTGATTCTTTGAAAAAAGCCGATTCGTCAAAAGTTGCAGCTGCAACGGTACCTGTAGCAAACCAGCAAAAGGGCGCCAAGGCTGAAACTGCAGCAAAACCGGCAGCCGATAAAGGCAAGAATGCTTTGCTTGAAAAATTAGGTCAGGCTAAAAAAGCAGCCGGTGGCAAAGAAGGGTTGTTGCAGAAGCCAAGCTCAAACGATTTGTTTGCTTATCTGCAACCAGCTGTAGATCGTCAGACCAATCAACCCATCAACCGTTGTACTGTTGGATGGGCCAAACTGAAAGATACCGCACAGGTCAACAAGATGCTCAAGGCAATCAAGGGTTTGGTATTCCCGGCAAATATGATGCTTACCTGGTATGTAAAACCGGAAAAGAATCAACCCGATGTTCTGGCATTGGTTGCGCTTAAAGCCACTACCCGTGATCTTACC
>JAUZOX010000226.1 GCA_030706265.1 Bacteroidota bacterium
TCGTATGGAAATATCTGGAACAGGGCCAATGCTTTCCGCTTTTCCAAGGGGAAGTGGACCTCTTTTTACAATAATAGCACGACTCAGCTTGGAGACGTCCGTGATTATGTCACACTTGCCGTTGATCCGTTGAATCCCGATCATGTCTTTGTCGGTTCATGGGGATGGGGGATTGCAGAATATCTTAATGGAACATTGCAGAATCAATTCACGGACGTCAATTCCTCCCTCCGGCCTGCACTAGCCTGGAACATCTGGATTGGCGTCGGCGGACTTGCCTTCGACAGTCAGGCAAATCTGTGGGCTACCAATTCGATCACGTCCAATATTCTCTCTGTCAGGAAAAGTAATAACACATGGCGTTCCTTTGATTTATCACCTTATAACACGATAGATGCAGGACAACTCATTATCGATCAGTATGATCAGAAATGGATCGTATTGCGCAATAATAATGGATTACTCGTTTTTAATGACAACAACACCATTGATAATCCGGCAGATGATAAAGTAAAGAACCTTACGAACTCGGTCGGGAAAGGGAATCTTCCGGGCAATAAAGTTACCTGCATTGCAAGCGATAAAGACGGGGTGATCTGGATTGGATCCGACAAGGGTGTTAGCGCAATTTATAATCCCGGGGATGTATTTACCGGAGCAAATTATGATGCGCAAACCGTCATGGTTGTGAGCGGTGACGTTTTGATTCCCCTGCTCGAAAACGAAACTATCACTGCCATTGCGGTCGACGGTGCAAACCAGAAATGGTTTGGCACGGCAAATTCAGGGGCCTTTCTGATTTCAGCAGACGGCAGCCGGCAAATCCTTCACTTCACAAGCGACAATAGCCCTTTGCTTTCGAACACGATTTCCTGTATCGGCATCAATGTCGACGGTGAAGTCTTTTTTGGAACAGACAAGGGGATGGTTTCATACCGGGGAACTGCTGCTGAACCTGCCGTCCATAATTCGGGGGCCTTTGCTTTTCCTAATCCTGTCCGGCCCAATTATTACGGCTCCATTGCCATAAAAGGACTCACCATGAATGCCGATGTCAAAATCACAGATATCACCGGTCACCTGGTTTACCAGACGAAAGCCCGAGGGGGACAAGCTATCTGGGATGGCAACGACTTGAAAGGCAAAAGGGCCGTTTCAGGTGTATACCTCGTATTTGCCAGCAATTCAGATGGAACAGACACGGTAGTAACCAAAATTTTAATCGTTCGTTAACATCCCAGTCATGTTAAACAAAACCAACGGCATTGTCCTTCACACGATAAAATACGGCGAAACCAGTGTCATAGCAAGGGTTTATACCGAACTCTTCGGACTGCAGTCCTATCTTGTCAAAGGAGCCAGGAACAGAAAGGGGGGAAACAAAATGAGTCTCTTAGCACCTCTGACGATCCTCGAAATGGAGGTTTACCGAAAAGAGACGGCCCAATTGCACCCTATCCGTGAGATGCGCATGCTCTATCCTTTCTCCACACTCCCTTTCGATGTGATAAAAAGCACCATTGCCCTTTTCATCAATGAGATCATCTTTCGTTCTGTCAGGGAAGAGGAACCTAATCATTCGTTATACGCTTTCCTCGAAAGCAGCATCCGGTGGTTTGATCTTGTCCCTAACCATTTTTCCGATTTCCATCTCTGGTTCATGTTGCACTTTTGCAGTTATCTGGGATTTACTCCTTCTGATAATTACAGCAACAGCAACAATATTTTTAACCTCCGCGAAGGCCTGTTTCAATCCCAGTTGCCCGAACATGCAGATTACCTGATTGAGCCCCAAAGCAGCACATTGCATCAACTTTCGGTTTTGAATCTTGCCGATCTTTCGGCATATCATTTATCTTCCCAAATCAGACATATACTGCTTCCCCGTCTGGTAGATTACTATCGCTTACATATCCATGGAATGAAAGAAATCCGTTCCCTCGAGGTTCTCAGGGAGGTCTTTAATTAGAAAAGTAATCTTCAAAATCCTAAATCTCATCCTGAGGCAATAGTTAATATGCCCAAAACGTGTATCTTTGCAAAAAATTTGAATTAATTATGAGCTTGGAACTGAGCGAACAGGAAATCATTAGGCGAAATTCGATGAATGAGTTGCTGAGCAAGGGTATTAATCCTTACCCTGCCGAGGCATTTAATGTAAATGTAACGGTGAACGAAATTCTTGAGAAATATCCTACCGACCATACCTTATATCAGGAAATCAGCATTGCCGGACGTATCATGACCCGTCGAATCATGGGTGCTGTTTCATTTGTTGAATTGCAGGATTCTACCGGACGTATCCAGATCTATATAAAACGTGACGACATCTGTCCTACCGAAGATAAGTCAATGTACAACATCGTTTTTAAACGCTTATTTGACATTGGTGACATCATTGGGGTAAAAGGATTTGTCTTCATTACCCAAATGGGTGAAATCACTATCCATGTTAAAGAACTCAAATTACTGAGCAAGTCTTTAAAACCGCTTCCGGTTGTAAAAGAAAAGGATGGCGAACAGTTTGATGCTTTCTCCGATGCCGAACAACGTTATCGCATGCGGTATGTCGACCTCATCGTCAACAACCAGATTAAAGATGTCTTCAAAAAACGCACCCGCCTGGTCAACACCATGCGTAACTTCCTGGACGAAAAGGGATACCTAGAAGTAGAAACCCCAATACTGCAACCCCTTTACGGAGGTGCGGCAGCCCGTCCTTTTAAGACCCATCACAATTCGCTGGATATGACCCTCTATATGCGCATTGCCAATGAGCTTTATCTGAAAAGACTTATCGTTGGCGGCTTTGACGGCGTATATGAGTTCTCGAAAGACTTTCGCAACGAAGGTATGGACCGCTTCCATAACCCTGAGTTCACCCAAATGGAACTCTATGTTGCTTACAAAGACTACAACTGGATGATGGATACCGTCGAAGAGATGGTGGAACAAATTGCCCTTGAGTTGCATGGAACCACCCAGGTCCAGGTTGGATCAAACCTGATTGACTTTAAAAGGCCCTGGAAACGGTTTACGATGTATGAAGCCATAGAGCATTATACCGGAATCGATATCTCTCAGATGGATGAAGCACAGATTCATAAAGTAGCTGAAAAAGTAGGGGCTGAAATCGATGAGACCATGGGAAAAGGTAAACTCATCGACGAGATTTTTGGCACAGTAGCAGAACCCTATCTCATCCAGCCTACTTTTATCACCGACTATCCTGTGGAGATGTCGCCTCTTGCCAAGAAGCACCGGAGCAAACCGGGTCTGGTTGAACGTTTCGAAGCCGTCTGCAACGGCAAGGAGCTTTGCAATTCATTCTCCGAACTCAACGACCCCATCGATCAGCGCCAGCGTTTTGAAGCACAGCTTGATCTGGGCAGACGTGGTGACGATGAATCCATGGTACTAGATGAAGACTTCCTCCGTGCACTGGAATACGGCATGCCGCCAACTGCAGGACTTGGAATCGGGATCGACCGGCTTGCCATGATCATGACCAACCAGACCTCTATCCAGGATGTGCTCTTCTTTCCACAGATGCGTCCTGAAAAGAAAGCTGCTGAGCTGACAGATGCAGACCTTAAAGCGCAGGGAATCCCCGAAGGATGGATCCCGGCCATCCGCAAAACCAGTTACAAGACAATCGAAGCTCTCAAAGAAGCCAACCCCAATAAGTTTTACAACGATCTGGGCGGGCTGAGGAAAAAGCTAAAACTCGATGTGCCGATGCCAACCCTCGATGAAGTTAAAAGCTGGCTGTCATAATACGGCAGGAAGACTCCCGCGAAGATAATACCCTTTAAGGGAGATGCCTCAGGCATTGGAAATATTTCAACGATTCAAATCAAAGTTTATGAGGCTGTCCTGACTTTCTGGACAGCCTCTGCTTTTTTGAAGAATAAGTCAGGAAGCTTCCGCGAGAAATAAATAACGCACAATCACCAGCACGAAGAGGATATACATCAGCCAGTGCACTTCTTTGTAACGCCCCGTCAAGACTTTCAAAATCACATAAAAAAGAATCCCGGCGGCAATGCCATTCGCAATGCCATAGGTAAACGGCATGAGCGTAAAACAAATGAAGGCGGGAAAGGCTTCCGTGAAGTCATCAAAGTCAATTTCACGAATCGACGAGATCATCAATACGCCAACAATGATCAGTGCGGGAGCCGTTGCAGCGTTAGGGATCAGCGATGCCAGTGGGGCCAACACCAATGCCATCAGGAATAAAAGACCTGTCGTGATGGCGGTCAGTCCTGTCCGGCCCCCTACCCCAATACCGGCAGCACTTTCAACATAGGTAGTCACGGTACTGGTGCCCATCAATGCTCCGAACGAAACGCCAAAGGCATCCACCAGCATCGCCTTTCCGATTTTGGGAGAGTTCCCTTCCTTATCCAGCAAACCGGCCTTGCCGGCAGTCCCCACGAGTGTTCCGAAAGTGTCAAAGAGTTCTACAAAGGTGAAGGTGAACACTACGGTCCAGAGCCCCATGTTGATAGCGCCTCTGATATCGAGCGCACCTACCGCAAGATGACCGAAATGCGGTAATGCAAAAACCTGGAAGTGATCCGGAATGACGGTGACTCCCATCGGAATTCCAATCAGCGTTGTAACGACAATGCCGATTAACAAAGCCCCTTTCATTTTGTTGGCCATCAATATAGCAGTGATCGCCAGTCCGATCAGGCACAACAACATGCTTGGATTGTGCAGGTTTCCCAAAGAGATATTCCATTCAAAAAACCGGAGTGGGATAATCCCGTTGCCGGATTTGATGGTATTCATGGTTGCCGGAATCAGATTGGTCCCGACCGCCATTATTTCAGATAATTTCAGACCGATCACGGTAATAAAAAGACCAATGCCCACCGTGATCGCTTTCTTGAGCGAATTAGGAACAGCAACGACCAATAGCTGTCTGATCCGGGTAATGGTAAGCAGGATAAAGATGATCCCCGAGATGAAAACGGCCCCCAGCGCTACCCGCCAGGGCATTCCCACTCCCGCCACTGCTATGGTGGCAAAAAAAGCATTCAGCCCCATGCCGGGAGCCAGTGCTATGGGGAAGTTAGCATAAAAACCCATCGCAATGGTTACTACCCCCGAA
>JAUZOX010000227.1 GCA_030706265.1 Bacteroidota bacterium
CTCCTTTGCAAATTAACCCGGCATCGGTTGATTTAAATTGCAATCGAATCGTATTTCCAATGACCTTCATTTTATCAAACAAAGGCCCAGAATAGGTTATTTTTTCACCATAAGCAACTGCACGTGCAGCCAGGACCAGGCGCCTGCTTATTTCCTGTTTATTTTTAGGATGCACATTGGACATATTTAAAGAATCGGCATTATCAATCGCAACTGCCATTGCAGTCTTAGGTATTGACAGGTTAAATAGCTGAGCCTCCCGCTTGATGGCTTCAGCTCCGCCTTTAGCTGGTTCAGTCTCATATTCTTTTCCGATATTAGCAAGCTGCACATAGAGGAATGGAAAATCGCCCTGATTCCATTGTTTTCTCCAGTCCCTTATCAGTGTTTCCATCAATTCCCGGTATATGGAAGCGGTAGGACTGTTGGATTCTCCCTGATACCACAAGGCACCTTGTATTGCATAAGGCACAAGTCCTGCTACCATTCCATTCCATAAAACACAAGGATTGTGCTGATCGAAAACCGGATTTGGATTTCTGATCCCCCTTAATTCATCTTTTCCTTCTGCTTTTGCTTTGGCAGCTTCTATTTTCCATTTCTCGTATGCAATCTTATATTTTGTTTGAGCCGCAGTATCTTTTTTATATTTGTCCAGTTTTTCTTTGAAGCTGGTCAACAGCAAACTAAATTTTGGATTAGCCTCCAGAGCAGGTTTGCTGATCCATGCTTCAGCAGTGCTGGCACCAAAGGCAGTTGTAATTAATCCTATGGGCACATTGAGCTTTTTCTGCAGGTCGCGTGCAAAGAAATAGGCAACGGCAGAGACATGTCCAACTGTTTTAGGAGATACAATTTCCCAGATACCTTTCACCTCTTTCTGAACTTCTTCACTTGGAGTAAAATCAGTGTCGAAGACCCTGATAAGAGGATAATTGGCATTAGACACTTCTTCTTTTTCATTGAACACCCCGCACCAGTATCGATCCTCACGGGCTACTGTGAAATCCATGTTCGACTGACCCGAACAAAGCCAGACTTCACCAACATATACATCCTGTAAAGTAAGGGTATTAGTGCCTTTCACTATCATTGTGTAGGGCCCTCCTGCATTAAGCTTGCTTAAATTGACACGCCATGTGCCATCGGCACCTGTAACAATGCTTTTCTTTTGCGTATTAAAAGTTATGGTCACCTTTTCCCCTGGTGAAGCAGTTCCCCAAACAGGCACTGTTTTGTTTCTTTGCAAAACCATGTGATCGCCAAATGGACTGGCTAACTTAACATTGGCATTTATATTACCGGTAAGGAGTATACACAGAAGTGTTACTGCTGAAAATTTAAAAAGATTCATTTTGGGTTTTATATATAAAATTGTTCATAATTCTGCATTGAATAAGTTTATTACGACAATACTGCCAAATCATTTATCCAGTTCCGAAATTATTCAATTCTCACGTGGTTGAGAAAATAAGTATTGTCGGATCGGACTCAAAAAATAAAATTACAACTAAATTCGACTAAAAAGATGAAGGGATTTAATTTAAGGTTTGATCAATTTAGGTTATAAAATCACTTTACTTAATAGGCGATAATGGTTACCGGCCCCAAGAGTCCTGATTCGGTGAGGGTCGATTTTGGAGTTAATGAATTAGATGTTGCATAGGCTATCCTCTGCTCTTCGGGTAAGCCGGAATCACCGATCAACCTATTTGTCCATAGATTAGCAACCTCTATTTCGAGTTTGTTGACCCCTTTCACTGCAAAGCATGAAATATCAGACTGCCAGGGCTTGCACCAGACATTGCCTACCCTCTTTCCATTGAGATAGACACAGGCAATGTTTGCCACTTTGCCCAGATTGATCAAAAGATGCTTTCCTGCTGCTATATCCTGCGCTGAAAGCAGAAACTCTTTTTCATATCGGGCTGTACCTGAATAGAATTTGATTCCGGGCAGGCTGTTTTTGCTCCAGCTGGTGAGGGTTTCGAAGGTAGTGGTTTCGGGTCCTCCCCAACGGGGATCGAAATGGACTTTCCAGCTTCCCTGCAATGTTTGTAAAGTCCTGAGTGTCGGGAAATTTGGGGTGGCTGATGCAGGACTGTTCTTTATAGGCTTCCGGTATACGATCAGAAATGATTGTTGAGGATAAAATTCGAGCGGGAGGGTGGTGGTTTTCCCATCGGTGGTGAATTGGGTCAGGTTGCGAGTCTCTCCTGTGAGGGGATCCCACAACTCGGGCTGCATGCCTCCAACCCTGAAGGTGAAGGTTGACTTTTCGGGCTGATCTTTATGGTTGGCGATGAAATAGATATGCTCATTATCGGTCTTCCTGTGGGTGAAGAGGATATCCTGATCCCAGAAGGGTTTGCCATTGCTGACATCGGGCTTCAAACCGATATCATTCATGATGGCTTCTATCGAAGTGCCCCAGTAGACTTTTCCTTTGCCATAAGGGTGTACCCCTGATGGGTTGTTTTTGTTGCTGCCCCAGAGTTCATCGGCTATGGCCCTGACCTCTTCGTCTCCTTTACCAAGGTCAGACAGTGTGGGTGAGCAGACCGGATAACGACCCAGTATGACGGCTCCTCCCGCTACAAGTGTTTTAATCTTACGCGCTATGGGCAATGACATGCGGATGGTGTCGGGCAATACCAACAGATGATAGCCTGCCCCATCGGGAAGCATGATCTTTCCATTGGCTACCGAAAAGCGATTCAGGAGTGCTTCGGGGTTGCATACATCAAAGTCGGTGCCGGAGGGGGGAGTGGGTTTGATGTTTTGGCTGAGGATCTTGATGGGGATGTTTTCGCCCAGATAATAACAGATATCGACAGTTGTTTTCCCCTGACGCATCATATAGGCAACACGGGACTGGTAATCCCAGAACTCACGGCTGTAATCCCACCAGGTGGCGTTTCGGTTGTTCATATCGGGCCAGCCGTTGGTCATGTTACCGGGCTTACGGTCGAGCCAGGGTTGCTGGGTAGAGGCACAGATTACAAATTCGTTGATGCCCATTGCATAAGCGCCATCGGCAAAGGATTTATAAAAGTCGGGGTAGCCCGCAAGCTTAGCACCGGTATAGGCTTCGGCAGAGGCGATGGGTTTATTGTAGAGATGTGCGGTACTAGCTGCCTCTCTCACATCGTAATTGGGAGCAGGGTTATTGGCCCAGAATTCACCCTGTGGAATGTCTACACGGCTCTTGCACTGTATGGGGTCCCCATGGATACAAATGGCGTTACCGGGCGCTTGTGCGGTCAATAGCAGGTTGCTTTTACGAGCCAGGTTGTTCAATTCCCCAAAGTAATTATCGGCAAGCATATCGGCAATGGTGCGACGGACATCGTGAAGAAACCGTTCGGATACTTCGGTGGATGTGATGATAAAGCCCATCATGGCAGGTAGATATGGAGTGGGGTCATAACCACGGCGCTTTTTAAACTCCTCTTTGAAATTGTTGGTCCAGTTCTGGTCGCCATGTTCGGCACTGTCGATAGTGATACTTTTTACCTTGACACCAGTGTGGTCTTTTAAGGCTGTGAGTATGCGCTGAGGGTAGTTTTGGAACTGGAAATCGATGCCTGCGACATTGAGCTTGTCACATTCGAGTCCCATGGCTTCGGGACGTCCGTGTTTGGTCTTGGCACCGGTATTGGTATATCCCAACCTAATGATCTTCCAGTCTCCGGCAGGGACATCCCATTCGAGCTGACCATCGGGTTTCATCAAGGAAGTGATGTTGAGGTAATCCTGATCGCTGATGACTTCGGCAGGAGCGTATGTGGGGGTGTTTCCCTTGATAATCATCTCTGACCGGTTTGCAGCCTTCAGCTCCCATTGGTCTATGCGGGGTTCTTCGCGGAGTACAACATTACCCAGTACCAGGCAGCTGTCTTTATAGACGGAGTTATAACCCCAGTCGTGGAGATTGAGACGAAAATATTTTGCTTTCGTTGCAGAAAAGGACTGGGTTAAGTTCTTCCAGCTCTCATGTGAGGAATAAATGGGCTGTAAATCGCATACTTTAGAGAAGTTTTGGCCATCATCTGAAGCTTCGAGTTGTCCGATGGGAGGGAGTTCGTTGAAGCCATATCCTCTGCTGTCGGAAGATTTGCCATAAAACTGCATGGCTATCCCTATCATTTTTCCGGAGGGCCGGATGGTATAAGAGATGCTTCTTGCTGTAAAGGGGGTCGGAAACTCAAGGTTGATATAGCTGAAGCGGTTTAAAACATCAGGGGCGATTTTGACTTCGGATTTAACATCAGAAGAAAAGAGTTTTTCGGGGTCTAAGGCTGAATGGTTAGTGCTGAACCTGATTTTATTCTTCAGGGTAGTGGTGCTTTCTCCTCCTGTGGCCTTATAAGCGAGCAAAACAGCGTCACGGTAAAAATCTCCCTGAGTGACAGGTGTGGGTATCTTCCCGGAGAAATGTTGCCCCCCATGGATGTTTAACTCCGAACTGATGAGTCGTTGCATGGCCAGGTCGGGGGTGATCCACGGACCTCCTGCACAATAACCACTGGAGACGGTGATATCGAATTGCAGACCCAACCGGGCACACTCAGAAGCGGCATATTCTACCAGGCTGAACCACTCGGGGCTGAGGGATTTGATGGCTTCGGAACGGTTGGCAAAGAGTTGTTCGTAAAGCACCACTCCACCAATTCCTACCTTCTTCATGGATTCAAGATCGGCTTTTATCCCTTCACGGGTCACGATGGTCTCTCCCCAAAACCACCATACGCGGGTGCGGGTAGAGTCGGGTGCAGCTGCAAAGGTCTCTTTCATGATATCTTTCTGGGCTTTGACGCCATAGGAGATGATCTGTAACAGGAGGAGGATGAAAAGTAGCTTTTTCATGGGATGGTTAAGGGTAGATTGGTGCTTTATTTTTTATTTGATACTATTTTGCCATTGCTGCTCTGAGTTCTTTCTCAGCCTCATCGGTCCAGTAGCCACATTCGAGTCGAAAGAAGACCGAGGTATAAGGAAGTGTCAACTTTGTCTTTAAGAGGAGGATATTAAATGTCTTGCCTGCATCGTCGAGCATGGCGATGATATTCTCGTGGAGCATCACTTCGGGTTTACTGCCAGATAAGA
>JAUZOX010000228.1 GCA_030706265.1 Bacteroidota bacterium
ATGATCCGCATTGCCGACATATGATCAATGCCCGGATCAAGACCCAGCTCGTTTAATATAATGATCCCTGCAGCCTTGGCTTCTTCGTTAAGCGCCTGCATCTCAGGCTTCACATATGAAGTAGTGACCATGTTTTTTTTATGCTCCAGACATTTCTTTGCAACCATAACATGATAAGTATAAGGCAACAAACTCACAGTCAAATCATGGTCTCGTACCATCTCATCCAGTTTAGCCTGATCATCCACCGTCCATTCAATAGCTTTTCCATTGGGATAGTCCTGAATCATTTTATCGGCCTTCGATTTGGTTCGTGATGCAACTGTAACTTGAAATCCATGCCGGAGCAAATAAACAACGATGGGTTTAACCACTAATCCGGCTCCAAGAATCAATACTTTTTTCATATTTATTGATATTAAAAGATTAAGATATAAGTGTTTATTTGAATATTTCCTAAGGAAGATATTGTTTAAGGTATTCGAAATCAGGAGTCAGCTTCCCTTTATATAAAATAAGGCCATGCCTGAGGGCTGAGGGTAGCCTTAACTGGTCAAGGGGAACCGAAAAGTCGGTTTCGGCCAGAGGACGCATATAGTTGACAAGTACATCCGCAAAACTATTTGAGGCTTCTATCGGCAACTCACTGGGAAGAATGTCGACGGCCATAACGGCTATCCCCGATCCCCAAAATCCCGATGCATGTTCACCGGTCAGGGGATCATACATAAATACCGGATCATCGATTTCCATTCCCTTATAGGTACATTCAACAGAACCATTGGGATCGCATGATATATCGCCAATCACTTTCAACCGCTGATTGCCGCTACGGTAAAGACTTTCCAGTGCTGCTTTTGTCACATGTCTTGGATAATGTGCATCCCAGTAAGCTCCGTTTAACAGAATATTGATATAGGATAAATAATGATAAAACTTGCTTTGATACCGCTCGGGACGTCGATAATAGTCATATAAATCAAATTCTTCGCCGGGAATTACCGGTTCCACCATATCCTCTTCCCTGAAGACGGTCTTGATCAGAATATTTGAAGGAATATGTTTGAACTCGATTGTACTTTTGAGCGCTGAAACCGGAACTTCTTTCGCAGGAAGGAGACTGCATATCTCCTGTGCACCCTGAGAAACATTCCCATACCCCATAAACCCGATGACCAGCGGATGCACCGCATCCGGAAGCCCATGCTGTGCAATTTCCTTTCCGACTTCAGATATTTCTGACCGGGCTTCTTCTAAAGATGCGTATTCATGCGTCTGCCTGATGCGCTCAAATGGGGTTGAAAGACCTTCTGCTTTTAATCTTTGACCATAAGTCCACAACGTGTTGATCATACCCGCCAACCCGGCATAACGTCCAAAGAAAATAAGCCGCTTTCCCTGGTCATCAGTCACCTTTTCATAATCAATCAATGTACAACCCATATCCATCATACGCGATAGCATGGGCATATTGTGCGGTTGTCCTTTACTGACATGCGAAAAGAAGAGATAAGTCTTGTCCCTTTCGAAAACATGATCGGGGATTTCTTTGATTCCAACAATGATGTCGGCCTCTTTTAGATCAGACACTATCATGGCACCCGCTTTTCGATACGCTTCATCATTAAAAATTCTTTTTTCAGAATTCTGTACGATAAAATTGAGTTGACAATCGTTGACCAGGCGTGCTATGTGACGGGGTGTCAGGGGCGCGCGTCGTTCCAGAAGATATTTGTCTTCATGGCGAATCCCAATGGTGTTGTACATGATTTAACATTTTAAAAGTGTTCAGTTTGCCAATTTTGGTCTAAGTTATAAAATATTCCTACCTTTGACAATTCATAATTGCAAGTATTTTCGTCTGAAGATGAATAAAAAGAACAATTTCTTTGGTAAGCTATTACGGGTGCTCCGGATAGCTTCTTATATTTTCTTCATCTCAAGTATTCTGATGGTTATCGTTTATCGTTTTGTCAATCCGCCTGTCACCCCGCTGATGGTTATTCGCTGTGCCGAGTCGGTTGCCAATGGTGATGGTATATCATTAAACAAACAATGGCTCCCAATTGATCAAATCTCACCAAATCTTCAGACTGCGGTTATTGCATCTGAAGACATCCATTTTTTGACTCACTTTGGGTTTGATTTCGAAGCCATCCAAAAAGCAAATGAATTAAATAAGAGAGGCAATAAACTCCATGGAGCAAGCACTATCTCGCAGCAGACCGCCAAAAATGTATTTCTTTGGCCGGGCCGTGACTGGATTAGAAAAGGCTTTGAAGTTTACTTCACCTTGCTGATAGAGACTTTTTGGAGTAAAGAGCGAATCATGGAGGTGTACCTGAACGTCATTGAAATGGGAGATGGGGTTTATGGTGCCGAGGCTGCTTCACAAAGATATTTTGGCAAAAGTGCTGCACAACTCAATAAAGAACAGTCGGCCCTGATCGCAGCAATACTACCCAATCCCAGAAAATGGCATCCCGATGCCCCCAATTCTTATGTTCAACGTAAGAAAAACCGGATTCTGGAGGTCATGCATAAAATCAGAAGAGTAGAATTCAGATAGTCATCTTGAATTGAAGGTGATGGTCATTTATGATTTTACGTCTTAACTGAGAAGGTCCCAACTTCACTCATCTTGCGATGAATAAAGTTTTCCAGTCGTCCAAAATATCTTTTGGGGTATCTCAAAAGCTAAAACAGCTCTGACAATTCGAGCCACCTGTACTCTTTTTCTTCCAGCAGCCTTTCCAGTTCCACATACCGTACTGACAACACATTAAGTTCATCGGCAGAACTCAACCCTGAATTCATCTTTGCCAATACGTCACTTTTTTCAGTTTCCAGTTCTTCAATTTCCTTGGTTAAAGCCTCATATTCCCTTTGCTGCTTGAAAGTAGGCTTCTTTGAAGGTTCTTTTACTCTGGGCTCTACCTTTAGTTCCTTTTCCTGCTTTTGTCTTGATTTAAGATCTTGTTCTTCTGCCAGCTTATCACGGTAATATTCGGTA
This sequence comes from Bacteroidota bacterium, assembly GCA_030706265.1. Taxonomy (GTDB): domain Bacteria; phylum Bacteroidota; class Bacteroidia; order Bacteroidales; family Cfx3-03; genus Cfx3-03. The sequence goes on from JAUZOX010000228.1 coordinate 3,014, forward strand.
TAATTACCATAATAATCTTTGATCAACCCATTGCCTTCAAAAACAAAGACATGATCGACCAGCTTGTCCATGAAATAACGATCGTGTGAAACTATAACCAGGCACCCGGGATAGGTAAGCAGAAAATCTTCGAGCAAAGTTAACGTAAAAACATCCAGGTCATTGGTAGGCTCATCCAATATCAGAAAGTTGGGTTGCCTGAGAAACTGCATCAGCAGAAACAATCGCCGTTTTTCACCACCGCTTAAACTCGAAAAATAGTTATACTGATTTGGATAAGTAAAACCAAAATAATTCAGAAACGCAGAAGCCGAAACGGTCCCCTTTCCCAGGGGAATTTCTTCGGCTATATCTTTTACGATATCAATGATGCGCCTGTCCTCCTGTGGGACAAATCCCTCCTGCGAATAATAACCTACAACCAGGGTTTGCCCCTGTATTACCCGACCATTGTCAGGGCGCTCCTTACCCGTCAACAGATTCAACAAAGTCGATTTGCCAACTCCATTCTTCCCGACAATCCCAATGCGTTCCCCTTTTTTGAAGGTGTAAGTGAAATCTGAAACAATTTTTAACGGTCCATACGATTTGTTGATGTTGTGCACCTCCAGGACCTTACCTCCCAACCTGCTCATCCTCAGTTCGAGCTGTGGTATTTTTTCTTCGGTTTTTTGGAAAGCCTTATCCTTTATTTCATGAAATGAGTCGATCCGTGCCTTTGCCTTGGTTCCACGGGCCTTAGGCATGCGTTTCATCCATTCGAGCTCATTTCGATACAACGATCTGGCTTTTTCTATTTCATTGGCTTCTATTGCCTCACGTTCTGCCTTTTTCTCAAGAAAATAACTATAGTTCCCTTTATATTTATATATCTGGTTTCTATCAAGTTCCAATATTTCATCGCAAACATTATCCAGAAAGTACCGGTCGTGCGTCACAACGAGCAGTGTCATCCGCTGGCGTTTAAAGTACTCTTCCATCCATTCGATCATTGAAATGTCAAGATGATTGGTCGGCTCATCCATCAGCAACAAATCGGCTTCTTCGATCAAAGCCCGTGCCAGTGCAAGCTTTTTCCGCTGCCCCCCCGATAACATTGAAACCGGTTGTTCCAGATCCCCTATTTCGAACTTCGAGAGAATCTCCTTGACTTTCACCTCATAATCCCATGCCTGCAATGCATCCATCCGGCTCATAGCCTTTTCCATGCGTTGCTGGATTGGAGTAGAATGATCTTTTTGCATGATCTGAAGACAGGCCTCATATTCACTGATTGCCTGCATGATTGCATTTTCCGCATTAAACAGCTCCCCGATAACGGTATTGTCTTCGTTAAAAACTGGATTTTGAGGAAGATATGCCACACGCAAGTCCCTTCGATAGGTTACTTTTCCTGCATCCGCATCATCGCCTCCGGCCATTATGCGCAGCAGTGTACTCTTGCCCGCTCCATTGCGAGCTACCAGCGCTACTTTCTGACCTTCTTCTATTCCAAAAGTAATCTCTTTGAAAAGGACTTTTTCACCAAACGATTTTGAGAGCTGATCGACAAGAACAATATTCATGCATTACAATTTAGGTTGCAAAATTAATCCTTTCCGGTTCATAAAAGTCCATAAACAAAAAAAGAGGCTGTCGCTAAAGTCGGATGCATTCCATATCCGACTCGTTTTCAGGGATTAAATTTTGAATTCGTGATAGTTGAATGTATTTTTATTTATGCAAAATGAGGTACAGACCTTTGCAATCCAGGATTATTAATTGGTTTTCTGAAAACGTTCTTCCAAATCACTTTTAGCCCGTAAGGAATCTCATGGTCAAGGCCGTATTTATGCCGCATCTATGCCGTATCTATGCCGTATTTTTGCTTTATGATAGCATATGGCGCAAATACGGCATACATACGGCCTTGACAATGAGATTCCTTACGGGCTAAAAGTGATTTGGCAGAACGTTTTCTGAAAACCAATTGCTCATCCTGGATTGCAAAGGTCTGTAAGTCATTTAGCATTTAAAAAAATACATCCAACTATCACGAATTCAAAATTTAATCCTTTAAAACGAGTCGGATATGGAATGCATCCG
>JAUZOX010000229.1 GCA_030706265.1 Bacteroidota bacterium
ATCATTGATTTCCCGGCTTTCGTAAAAATGCTCCGTAAGGTAGGTTATTCCGGAATGGTCAGTCTGGAACACGAGATCAACATGAATGATCCCTTCATGGGCATTGCAGAAGATCTGGGTTACTTTAGAGCCATCATACGGGCTACAAAGTAATTTGATTTTTTAGTTAGTGAGATCTGTGGTTTTTTGATTAGATCAATTGTTTTAGACGCAGATGTTTGTTTCATCAAAGAGGCTGTCTCAAATATCCGGGGCAGCCTCTTTATATTTTAAAATACAATTTATATCTTCTATCTGATCCTGAGTGACTTTTTCCTAGGCTGATATTCGATGGCTCCCGCATCGGGCTTACCATCCAACGTCCGGTCGTTTCCCAGCAGGTCATATTTGAGCAGTGACGAGACCGGAGAGGCATTGATGACATCCAGGCTGCCGATGTCCCGGACGGCTGGGATCACAGTATCGATGGGATAGCGGACATATTGGTTGACGATCCTGACCGAAGAAACGTAATGGCTGGCATCGGATACCGAAAGCGTCTGAACGGCGCTATGGTCAAACAGCCAGTTAAATGTGCCGGCCGTAGGATCGTTATCGGGCTGCAATTCATCGTCCATATTGCCTATGACCTGGCAGTTTCCAAAATAGGCCCTTTTCAGGTCACCCTTCAGCCGGACAATATTCCCCGTGGCATCGGCAGAGAGGTAATAATTGCTGAGCCTGACCGAAGGCGGGCTGCGGAGCGATTGGTTCCAATAGTTGGCAAAGGTGCAATGGCGGAAGTCGTAGCTGCCGCCGGCCGCTAGATAAAGCGACTGGATCCCGGCATCATAAATCAACAGGTTGGACGCCTGTACGTTGTATTGTTTGGTAAGCAGGCCGTAACCGGTCATGTTGCTGATAATGGTATTGTTGAGGATCAGTTTCCCTGTTCCCGGTTTGTCCAGCGTCTCGGCCTGAATGCCCGTATAACCATTCCGGATGACCGCATAGTCAATTTCATTATCGGCGTCGCCTTCGTTGATCCAGATGCGGTCCCATTGCCCGGGTACATCGCTGTAAAACGATTCGGGCCTGTCGCCCTGAAAGAGGACCTTGTGATCGATCGTGCCATTGACATTCAAAGAACCGCCCCGATACACCCATAAGCCGGAGCCGTTGTGGAAATAAACGCGTGCACCTGCCCCGATGACAAGACGGGCGGTGGAATCCACAACCCCATATCCATAGATGATATAAGGCTTGTCGGCTGTCCAGGTGACGGTTTCGTGCCTGTGGGCAATGATTTTAAAAGGCGGCAGACCGGCCTGGCGCGTGTCGGCCACGATATAGTGGGCATTCTGTCCCCATGCCACCAGATGGACCTTTTGATGATTGCCATTGAGGTTGAAGAGCAGGGAATCCTCCTGAATGAAGGGCGCATTCTGATCGTTGGGGTTGATGGTAACCCGCACAAAGGCAAAGAGGCTGTCGTGTGCATCGATATCGACATTCGAAAAGCTGTTTCCCGGTTGCCCGTCGATGTTGATCCTGAAGGGTGAAGCAGCGGAACCGGCTAGGCGTATGTCTGAGATACGGATACGATGGTTGCTGTGGTTATAGATCATGAAAGAGCGGGTGGATGAACCGATGGAGGTGAACACCGTGTCGAAGAGCACGGTATCGGCAGAGAATCCAAGCCGCAGGGAAGGGGAGGAGTCGATCTTATCGGCCGGATTACAACTCTCAAGCAGACTTGCTGCAAGTACAAGCATGGCCGCCAGGATTAACGCTCTGCCTTTTGAAAATGTCATCTGAATTGCCGGATTGGATAATTTACAAATCTACTCAAAGTTTAATTGGTTTACAAGACAGGAGTTTCATATCCGGCTACTATAAAACAGACCGGGCTACAGGGATGGCCAGTGCTGCTTTTGGCGCATTCCTTTTTCAGGAAGAATTTTGTAATAATGCATTAATAAAGGATTGTAGGATAATCGTTTATTATGAAATCCTTTATTTTTTTCGGATATTGCTTGTTTATTTCAACTTAAACTGCGTATCTTTGCATCAACAAAAGGCCCCGTAGCTTAATTGAATAGAGCATCTGACTACGGATCAGAAGGTTATAGGTTTGAATCCTATCGGGGTCACAAGAGCCTCTGTAAACAATTGGTTTACAGAGGCTTGTTTTTTCAGGGTGTCCTATTGGGTGTCCTAAATGTGGCTCAATAGTTTATAAGTCACGAAGTTGTTGAAAAATATCAAGTTTTATTGGCTGTATAAGAATTGTTACATATTCTATTATTATAACAATAAATTAGAAAATCCTTTCTAACTATATACTTTAATTCCATAAAGGTTTTATTTCGGTTTATTTTCTCATATGATCTTTAAAAATCTGGATCAAAGTTATTTTATTCACTATGAAAGCAACATCGAGACCAGTTTTTAACTACCTCAAAATAAATTAAAGGCTACAAAAAACAGAAGCCATATCATTACAGATATTCCTATAGCTGTTGGTGTTACATTTTCTGATACTTTCCGATTTATTTGTTTAGCACTTGAAGTTGGGATAACAGTCATCTTTACAAAACGAAATGCTAAAGACTTTTTGTTCTTTTTGGTCTGCTACGTTTTGGACCTACTTTTGTCAACACTAAACTTTGCTTCGTCCCTAGTGCCTCTTCCACGCTTAGATTCGTTTTCTTTATCCATGTGGAAGTGGGTTTTTAAAAAAGGCATCATCCATTTCTATAACCGTCCATTTCATATTTAGAGTCGACTACACCCATATCACCTTATTACTGGACAAATACGAGTCTCGTATATTGGTGTATGGCCTGTTTTACGATATGCAATCGGAAGGCCACCTCCTTCTATTTTCTTTGCAAGAGGCCATTGAATAAAGTTTGATCGCCTTATCAAATCTATATCGGGGGCTTCTCTGACCGCATCATTAAATTTTTCTGCTTTCCCTTTTTTCATATTGTAAACATATATCTCATTGCCTTTTATATACATAAAGGAATCCATAAATTCAGCACAATATAAAATTATTTCAGGTTTTTCTTTATTAATATTTTTAATACTATTCCTTATTTGTTTTCTTCGAATTCTTTTTGGAAAATAAAAATCATCTTTAATATCAATGAAAGAACCAGGCTCAGCCGTATCAGTAAATCCAGTCACATTCATTTTTTTATCAACGCAAATTATAATAAAAGTTCTCAGACTGTCTATTATTATATAATCATAAATATTGTCTTCAAAGTTATATTTTTCAGTGTTTGCAAGTGTAATTGCTAATACAAAGATTTTATTCTCTTTTGATAAATCAATATTAGCCGGTCTAACATTATAATGAGGCCCTAATGGTTGTTCTGGTAATAATTTAACTATAATACTATCGTATTTCTGAAGATCTTTTTGAATTTTCTTTTCATAACATTCAAAGTCTGAATTTTCATAAAATGTTTTCAACTTTTCTACAACATTCTGGGAAAATGTAGAATTACAAAAGCAAAGAAGTAAAATAATTATCAGATAAAATGTTTTCATATATTTTCGCATTTGCATATAATATATAATTATCTGTAATAATACACTTTCTTTCCATTTTAGTCGGTTCTGGACTCCACTTTGTAAATATATAATTTTATTTTTGATAAAGTCAAGTGTAATATCGAGTTATTGTATAAACCCCTTTCTTTTTTTGTAATAATTGTAAGTAAATTTACAGTAATATTTTGTGAAAATAAATGGAGTTAGCCTCTCAATTATATTAATCCCCAAATTTAGATTCAATTAAAAATCGATATAATGATGTTTCCCAATAATAAACCAGGAAGAATAAATAAAATTCTAACCATTACATTCTTACTTACACTTAGTGCTTGTTGGAATTTTCATACTGTCCCCAAAGCGATTAAAAGAAATTTCACATATTGTTATGATGGGAAAAAAACCGGAATTGAATCAAAGTTAAACATTAATGGCTATTTCGTTAGTGCAGAACCTTTTGACAGATATATGATTGGAAACTTCAAAAAGCATGAAATTGACACTTTTTATAATTATACCATGTTTTTTGAAGATGGCATTTTCGTTGACAACTTTCAAGATGAGAATCTTATAAGAAAACTAAAGGGACAATCTAATATTCAACAATATATAAAAGAGATTATTGAAGATAAAGGCAGTAAATCAAGCTCTTTGTTTTATGAATCCGGCCGATGGGGACGATATATCATAAATGGGGATACAATTAAAGGACAATATATCGCTCACTATGGATATTTATGGCCAGCTTTTGAAATTTGGTATAAAATTATCGATCGAAATACATTTATTGAATTTAACTGGAAATCGATTGATAAGATGTCTAAAACAGATCTGCAAAATGAAGAGGCGTATAAAAGAGAAAAGAAATATTATCCTTCGAAATTTATACCCCTTCCCGCAAAACCCAGCTCAGACTGTTGGTTAAAAAAGGAAGACTGGTTTTGGTGTAAAAACCGGTAATAAAGAATTCTATATACTTCAAAAACGCGTATTACCGTATCCATCCGACCAACCCATCTTGCGGGCAACTAGTTGATAGTTTAGTTTTGTGATCAAAAACACACGATGCAGAACGATCCCCAAACCCAATCGATGTACAAGCTCATTGAGCAGTGGCATCAAAGCGGAAAGACCCAAAAACAATTTAGCCAGGAGAACCATATCAAACTGTCCACATTTATATACTGGGTACAGAAGCACCGCCAGGCTAATGCCCCAGACCATGGGTTTGCTTCCTTGACGCTAAGTCAGGAAACAGAAGCCGGGGTCCCAACGCCAAAGCTGGAGATTGAACTTTCCTCTGGCATAGTTGTCCGGATTTATTAGCCTCAGACATGCTTTTTGGCGTTTCAGGTAATGCCCGGTTCTTCCTTTATAGTTTGCCGGCTGATATGAGAAAGGGGTTTGATGGACTGAGCGGTCTTGTGATCAATAAGCTTGGACAGGATCCCCTCTCGGGAGATATCTTCATCTTCATTAACCGGACCCGTAACCTGGTTAAGATACTGGTTTGGGATCAGACCGGTTTTGCCATCTGGCACAAGAG
>JAUZOX010000023.1 GCA_030706265.1 Bacteroidota bacterium
AACACGATTGTGCTGGTAACGCACGAAGAAGATATCGCCTTACATGCTCACCGTATCGTGCGTCTAAAGGACGGACAGATCGCTTCGGATGAAATGAACAAGTCAATCCGCACAGTGGCATTCTATGGCAATGAGAATTAGCCTTTAGCTGAACATTTCTATATCAGGCTTGTTTGCTTTCGTAAATGTCGGTTATGGACAAAGAATATAAGATATACACCCGTACCGGTGATGAGGGGCAAACGTCCCTTATTGGCGGCAGGCGTGTACCCAAATACCATGAACAAATTGAAGCCTACGGTACCGTCGATGAGTTGTGTGCATTCGTAGGCCTGATCAGGGATCAGGAAATTGATCAGGCAACACGCCGTTTCCTGATCAGGATACAGGAACAACTCTTCGTATTGGAAGCTATTCTTGCCGACGACACGCTATCCAACTCCCGCAAACTACCCCAAATCACCAATAAGGAAATCTCAGAACTGGAAGAAGCAATTGACGAAATGAACAAAGATCTGCCACCGTTGAATTCATTTATTCTGCCCGGAGGTCATGTTGCCGTTTCGTATGCCCATGTGGCACGTACGGTTTGCCGCCGTGCCGAACGTACTATCCTGCGGCTATCTCCGCAGAATACGGTTGATCCGATCTGCTGCAAGTACCTGAATCGCCTTTCGGATTACTTGTTCGTTTTGGCCCGAAAGCTGGGCAAGGACTTTAATGCAGAAGAAACACCCTGGTTGCCAACATTTTAATTGTGGCAAAAAATTATCAGGGCCATCAGAAAAAAGTACTTGATTTCTTCTTAGAAAAAATTACTTTTGCAAAATGAAACAACCCCTAAAATCTTCATACATATGTATTGGACGTTAGAATTAGCATCAAAACTCGAAGACGCACCTTGGCCTGCTACTAAAGAGGAGTTGCTCGACTACGCCATCCGTTCAGGAGCACCAATGGAGGTAATCGAGAACCTTCAGGAGATTGAAGACGAAGGTGAAATGTACGAAAGTATAGATGACCTCTGGCCTGAATACCCAACCAAGGAAGACTTTTTTTTCCACGAAGACGAATATTAAGTCAGTGAAAGGCATCCTAAACCGGATGCCTTTTGTTTTTCGTGTGATCTTATAGATTATTTCATGAAAATCAAGTAACTTTGCTTCATTAAGCAGTGATGTTGGCATGACTGCTTAATATGAATTTGTATTCTGTAAACCTGACAATGTGTCGTTGGCATCGGATTTGATATGCACATTTCCTTTGCCAATAAAAACAACAATACCATTAATATGAATTTGCTGTCAAAACTTTTCGGCACAAAAGCCGAAAAAGACTTAAAAGAACTTAAACCCATCCTGAACTCAGCATTAGAGGCCTATCCCGCAATCTCGAAACTTTCAAACGACGAACTGCGGGCCAAGACGGACGAGTTCAAGGAGATTATCCGGGAAAGGATCAAAGAGGAAGAGGATGAGATCAAAAGGATCAAGGACCGGATTGAGGAAGAATATGACATGGATGTAGAAGAGAAAGAATCGCTCTACGCCACTATCGAACGCCTTGAAAAAGAGAGTTATGCCAAGACCCAGACCGTACTCAACGAGATCATGCCCGAGGCTTTTTCGGTCATGAAAGAAACGGCTTTACGGTTTAAAGACAACGAAATAGTTGAAGTCACTGCCACTGAGTTTGACCGTATGCTGGCTACCAAGAGGGCCAACATCGAAATCGTTGGTGATAAAGCTCGTTATCACAACAAATGGGTAGCCGGTGGAAACTTGATCACCTGGGACATGTGCCATTATGATGTACAGTTGATCGGTGGTATTGTGCTGCACCAGGGTAAGATTTCGGAAATGGCGACCGGTGAAGGTAAAACCCTCGTGGCCACGCTTCCGGTATACCTGAATGCCCTTCCAGGCAAAGGAGTCCACGTGGTCACCGTCAACGATTACCTGGCAAAACGTGACTCGGAATGGATGGGGATGCTTTATGAATTCCACGGCCTGAAGGTTGAATGCATCGACCGTTACCAACCCAATTCACTCGAACGGCGCAATGCTTACCTGGCCGACATCACCTATGGCACCAACAACGAATTCGGTTTCGATTACCTGCGTGACAATATGACGCATGACCCCGACGAAATGGTTCAGCGCGAACACAACTATGCCATCGTGGATGAGGTCGACTCGGTGTTGATCGATGATGCCCGTACGCCACTCATCATTTCGGGCCCCACCCCGCGCGGAGACCACCAGGAATTTGACGACTTAAAGCCACAGGTATTTAAACTTTACAACTTACAACGCACCCTGGTGACCAACATCCTGGCCGAAGCAAAACGTATGTTGCAAGGTGATCCCGATGCGGAAAAGAAGAAAGAGGGTGGTTTGCTGTTGTTGAGAGCCTTCCATGGACTACCCAAGAACAAGCCCATCATCAAATTCCTGAGTGAACCGGGGATGAAGCAATTGCTGCAGAGCACGGAAAGCTTTTATATGCAGGAACAAAACCGGAACATGCACATCGTCGATGAGCCGCTCTACTTTATCATCGATGAAAAGAACAACCAGGTTGAACTCACCGACAAGGGTATTGACGTCTTAAATCAATCATACAACGACCCCAACTTCTTCCTTCTGCCTGATGTGGGGTCAGAAATAGCCGATATAGAGAAATCAGGTCTTACGACTGCTGAGAAAGTGGAGAAAAAAAGCAACCTGCTCAGCGACTATGCCATAAAATCGGAACGCGTACACACTGTCAACCAGTTGATACGTGCCTACACCCTGTTTGAAAAAGACATCCAATATGTGGTGATGGACAACAAGGTCAAGATCGTTGACGAAGGAACAGGGCGTATCCTTGAAGGACGTCGTTATTCAGACGGTCTCCACCAGGCTATCGAAGCCAAGGAAAACGTGCAGATTGAAGCCGCGACCCAGACCTATGCCACTATTACCCTCCAGAATTATTTCCGTATGTACAAGAAGCTGGCCGGTATGACCGGTACCGCTATTACGGAAGCAGGTGAATTCTGGGACATCTACAAACTGGATGTGGTCGAAATCCCAACCAACAAGGATGTGATCCGTTTTGACCGTGAAGACCTGATCTACAAGACAAAACGCGCCAAATACAATGCGGTGATCGACGAAGTGGATACCCTCATCAAAAACGGAAGGCCGGTACTGGTCGGGACCACCTCTGTCGAGACATCGGAACTGTTGAGCCGAATGCTGAATTTGAGACAGATCAAGCACAACGTTTTGAATGCCAAGTTCCATCAACGTGAAGCAGAGATTGTACTCGAAGCCGGTAAGACAGGTACCGTTACCATTGCGACAAACATGGCAGGTCGTGGTACCGATATCAAGCTGGGCACGGGCGTGAAAGATGCAGGCGGTCTGGCCATCATTGGCACCGAGCGTCATGAATCCCGCCGTGTAGACCGCCAGTTAAGAGGTCGTTCAGGACGTCAGGGTGACCCGGGATCATCCCAGTTCTTTGTATCCCTCGAAGACGACCTGATGCGTATGTTTGGCTCGGCCCGTATTGCCAAAGTAATGGACAGCCTGGGTTTAAAAGAGGGCGAGGTGATACAGCATTCCATGATCACTAAATCCATCGAACGGGCCCAGAAAAAAGTAGAAGAAAACAACTTCGGAATTCGTAAGCGTCTGCTGGAATATGATGACGTCATGAACCAGCAACGTGAAGTCATTTATAAAAAGAGACGACATGCCCTCTTCGGAGAACGGCTGGCAATCGATATCGCAAACATGATGTACGATGTCTGCGAACAGATCGTCGCCGACAACCAGGAAACAGGAGACTATTCTGCCTTTGTCAATGAGATGTTGAAGACTTTCGCCTTCGATCCCAACATCAGCGAGGAGGATTTCTTAAAGGCAAATAAAGACGAACTGACCGATAAGATTTATGCCGAGCTCTATGCCAATTACAAGGCCAAGACCAAGTCTATTGCAGATCGGGCCACACCGGTGATCAGGGATGTATATGAAAATCATCCTCATTACGAAAACATTGCCATTCCGTTTACGGATGGCAGAAGGAATATCCAGGTCATTGCCAACCTTAAAAAAGCCTATTCGGATAAAGGACGTGAAGTGATCCTGTCGTTTGAAAAGGGAATCACCCTCAATGCGATCGACGACGCCTGGAAAGAGCATCTTCGTGAGCTGGACGACCTGAAACAAAGCGTTCAAAATGCCTCCTATGAGCAGAAAGATCCGCTCTTGATTTATAAGTTTGAATCGTTCAGTCTCTTTAAGAACCTGATTCAAAAAGTAAATCGTGACATCAGTTCATTCCTGGTCAAAGGCAATCTGCCCATGACGGATGCCGAACAGGTACACGAGGCCAAGATGCAAAAGGACAACGAACGCAGCAAGATCAGGGAAGGCAGACAGGATCCGCTATCACAGGTGGGCCAGACTCAACAACCCGAGATCACGGCTCCTATCCATGTTGAGAAGAGAGTGGGCCGCAATGACCCATGCCCCTGCGGCAGTGGCAAGAAATACAAAAACTGCCACGGTCGTGAAGAATAGATAAAACAACGTGAGAAGTGACGGAAAACAAATCGTATATCATTTATCAAGTATGAAAAGGACTTTTCAAATGCTCTGTGTGGTGATCCTGTTTTCCGTCATTTATTCAGGATGCAGGAAAGAACCGGGGCCAGGTAAACAGGTTTACTCGCCATACGCAGAGGTCATCAATCCGCCCGACTCCTTCTATTATTATGTTCCGCTGGCTTACAACATCCCGCTGCAAGGCAAGATACAATTCAAGGACGATGCAGTATGGCGGATCAGCAAGACATCGACCTTAAATACCAATACCTGGATTTCACGAAACGATAAAAATTCCGTTTTCGAGATTGCCTATGATGACACGGTGGCCCTTCAGGGCAATATTCCGTATTATTTTTCGGCCGTGAATTCAATTTCACCCGAGGGCATGAAGGTTTATTACAAGTTCACTAAACTAAATAAAGATTATCAATCATTTAGTCCCAAGTTTTAATCAAAGGATTTCTGATTTACCATACATCATTTTTTTGGATCCCTTCATTCCGCTGAATGGGAGACACAAACAATATTTAATAACTTTTTATTACAGATGAAGTACAAAAGGATTTTACTCAAACTGAGCGGCGAAGCACTGATGGGTAGTCAACAATATGGCATAGATGCCACCAGATTGAATGAATATGCTGCCGACATTAAAGAAGTGGCAGATCAAAATGTCCAGGTAGCCATCGTCATCGGAGGAGGCAATATCTTCAGGGGTTTAAAAGGATCTATGAATGGATTCGACCGGGTGCAGGGGGATTACATGGGCATGTTGGCCACCGTGATCAACAGTATGGCCCTTCAAAGCGCCTTGAACAACCTGGGCATTAAAACAAAACTCCTCTCCGGGATTGCAATCGCATCGATCGCAGAGCCGATGAGCCGTCAGCTTGCCATACAATCGCTCAACGAAGGGAAAGTAGTCATCATCGCTGCCGGTACCGGGAATCCCTATTTTACCACCGACACGGCGGCGGCCCTGCGGGCCATCGAAACCCAATCGGATGTGATCCTGAAAGGCACACGGGTTGACGGAGTCTACACAGCCGACCCCGAAAAAGATCCTACCGCCGTCAAATATGATACCCTGACATTTGACGAAGCATATGAAAGGGGGCTTAATGTCATGGACCTGACTGCCTTCACACTTTGCAAGGAAAACGGGATGCCCTTGATTGTGTTCGATATGAACAAGGGTGGCAATTTACTCAAAGTAGTCAGGGGTGAAAAAATCGGCACCCTGGTTCAACTTTAATATTTACCTTTGAGACGTCCATTCTTTTCTTTTTTTGGACAATTTTATCAAAAACCCTTTATATTTGTAACACAACCGCAAAGCCTAAGCCATATGACCGAAGAATCTATTTTTGTGAAAGATGAGATGGTGGAAGAAATGGATGCTGCCATTCATCATTACGAGTTCGAACTGCACAAAATCAAAGCCGGGAAAGCCTCTCCTGCCATGCTGGAGGGTGTAATGGTCGATTATTACGGAGCACATACGCCCATAGACCAGGTGTCGAACATCAACACACCGGATCCCAAGTCAATCCTTATACAACCATGGGACAGAACGATGTTGCATGCGATTGAAAAAGCCATCATCAATGCCAATCTTGGATTTACGCCAACCAATACCGGTGAGGCTTTACGCATTAGCCTGCCCCCCCTTACCGAGGAACGTCGCCGCGAATTGGTAAAGAAAGCCAAGACAGAAGCCGAGGCCGCCAAGGTGGCGTTGCGCAATGTTCGCAGACATGCCAATGAGGCAGCAAAGAAACTTGAAAAAGATGGAGTTGCCGAGGATGAAATCAAAGATCTTGAAAAGGAAATTCAAATCATCACCGACAAATACATCACGAAAGTAGACAAGATTCTTGAATCAAAAGAAAAAGATATCATGCAGGTCTAAAAAGGTCCTGTTATTATAAAAAGACCTCCGCACTGACTGCGGAGGTTTTTTTATATCAGGATGAACCGTTTGAAGCAGAGATAAGCTCAGCGTCAACCCGGCCATGCCTATGGAATGTTTTCGAGGGCATCGTCAAATGAATCCGTCTCGATCATCCGATCGTGACGCCTCCAACGATAGCAAGTGATTGTCAGATAACCCTACTTGCATCGTGACGACAAAGCCAAAGTACTTTTAATTCCAGGTAACCTTGGTTTATTCATCAATCATTTTTTGACTGCCTTCAGAATATCTGTGACCTTGAATTTTTATTTGAGAAGCTGCGGTCTCAATCTCTGTAAGGTCTGCATTTGTTAATTCAACATTCATCGCACCCATGTTTTCTTCCAACCGGTGTATTTTCGTTGTCCCCGGAATTGGTACGATCCAAGGTTTTTGAGCCAGCAACCAGGCAAGGGCTATCTGTGCCGGGGTGGCATTTTTCCTTTTTGCGATGGTTTCAATTAAATCGACCAATTGCTTATTTGCGGCTCTGTTCTCTGCTGAAAAACGGGGTACCGTATTGCGAAAATCGGATTGCTCGAACCGGGTGCTCTCGTCAATTTTACCTGTGAGAAAACCCTTGCCCAGTGGACTGAAAGGAACAAGACCGATGCCAAGTTCTTCGAGTGTTGACATTGTTTTGGTTTCAGGTTCGCGCCACCAAAGAGAATACTCACTTTGCAGCGCCGTTACGGGCTGTATGGCATGCGCCTTGCGAATATTTTTTGCACTTGCTTCGGACAGTCCAAAGTATTTTACCTTTCCTTCTTTTATTAGCTCTCTTACCGTCCCAGCGACATCTTCCATCGGTACGTCAGGGTCGACACGATGCTGATACAGCAGGTCGATAACTTCTACATTCAATCTCTTTAACGAGCCTTCCACGGATTGCCTTATATATTCAGGCTTACTGTTTAAACCGGTAGGTTTGCCATCCTGAAAATTAAAACCAAATTTGGTGGCAATCACGACATCATTCCTGATAGGAGCCAATGCTTCGCCTACTAACTCTTCATTTGTAAATGGGCCATCTATTTGGGCAGTATCAAAAAATGTAATGCCTTTTTCAAAGGCAGCACGGATTAGCGCAATAGCCTCTTTTTTTCCTAAAGCCTGGCCATAAGAGAAATTCAGGCCCATACAACCAAGTCCCAGTGCAGAGACTTCGAGACCTTGATTACCTAACAATCTTTTTTTCATAAGTAAGTGATTTTTAAATTAAATCGGTAAGATGGAATTCGCATGATGGCTTTTCCCCGGTGTTTGTGCCTTCAATCATGCCCGTTACACTTTAAATTATTAAGAGAATCACCGGACAAAAAACTCATTCAATTCCGGTTACAAATTTCCGATGATTCTTACGATCATAAAGTATACTTTTTACAGGTATTCATACCATTTTTACTGTTTCAGGGATTGCGATTAACTTTTTAAAAATGATACATTTAACTTCGCATTGAATTATACAAAAAACAACGAAAATGAAAAACATGTTCAATTTAGACACCGTGTCGGATTATAACAATCTGGTTGGTGTGGAGACGCTGCATCCCCTTGTTAGCGTTATTGATTTGTCAAAAACGCTAAGTTCTAATCGATCACATACGCATTTGAATTTTGGCATTTATGCTGTTTTCTTTAAAGAAGTTGTTTGTGGCGAATTACGATAAGGAATGGGGACATATGATTATCAGGAAGGCACTTTGGGATTTATTGCGCCCGGCCAGGTTGTTCAAATAACCAGAAAGGAATCCGGCGAACCTGGAAAAGGTTGGGTATTATTGTTTCATACGAAAATAATTTGATTAAATAGGTCGTATGGAACTCGCATTGAAAATTTTCATCGTTGTTTGTGTTTTCAAAACATGCTCGTTTCATCCGGATTTAATTCATGGCACATCGTTAGGAAGAGCTATACATGATTATTCTTTCTTTTCTTATAAAACAAATGAAGCCTTACATGTATCGGAGCGTGAAAGAAAAATTGTTTTCGAATGCTTTTCGAAAATAGCCTATGAAATTGAACAACGCATAGATAAGCATAGTAAAAAGTTAATCGTCAGCGATATTCAGTTGTTGCTTGATTATTGAATCCGCTTTTATGACCGCCAATTCTTAACACGTGAAAATGTTAACAGAGGGACCATTGAGAAATTTGAAAGGTTACTGGACGACTATTTTAAATCGGAGCGACCTAAAACCATCGGGCTCCCTTCAGTTGGATATATTGCGGATAAGTTGCACTTGTCTGCGAATTATTTTGGCGATCTGGTAAAAAAAGAAACCGGAAAAACAGCGCTGGAATACATTCATTTGAAGCTTATTAATATAGCTAAGGATCTGATTTTAGATCCGGATAAATCGGTAAGCGAAATAGCCTACGAACTTGGGTTTAAATATCCCCAACATTTCACCCGCATTTTCAAGAGAGAAACGGGAATATCGCCGGCAGACTATAGGGGCAACATTAAATTATAGTTTGGCAAACTGCTAAAATTTAGACTTTAGCCGGCAGATACATGCGGTGATGTGTCATGGCCTATACGCACCCGGTTAAAGCGGCGCATATAACATAAGCAGCAAAAGAAAACACGGGATTGATGCCCTGCCTGTTGATAGACAGCGCCAATATTATCCATTTCAACTTTATAACTCCCTGGTTTTAGAATCGATTCATTTTTTACAGACCCTCGCTGCAGTTCCTGCAAATGGTTATTTGCCTGCGGTTGGCAAAGACCCTCTTCCGGAAAAGTTGATAAGGTTCGCCTTCCCATATCTGCTGAAGGGAATCCTCACGAAGGTCTCCCAGCCGGTGATCCGCATCTTTATCAAAGCAACAGGGTACGATCATACCATCCCAGGTTGCTACGCAGGTAGTCCACAACCGCCAGCAACGGTTGGGCAGGCGAGACTTTATGTGCCATGCCCCATCGCCCGTGCGTTCATAGCGTGAATATTTATTGTCGTCGATCAATGAATTGTCTCCCTTGTCAAAATCATAGATCTGGGCACTCTTGATCTGGACCTCGTCAACACCTACCTCCGCACCGAAAGCCTTTACGGCTTCGATCTGATGTTTGTTGTGGGCAAAGACGATAAACTGCAAAATGACATACGGCGATTTGGAACGACATTCCTTTTTGGCCATCACCAGGTTCCGGATACCGTTTTTCACTCTCTCCACATCCCCTCCTACCCTATAGGCCGCATAGGTTTCCTGGTCCAGACCATCCAGCGAAACGATGATCCGGTCGAGACCCGAACGAATGGTTTCGCGGGCTTTTTCTTCCGTCAGAAAGTGTCCGTTTGTCGAGGTTGCGGTGTAGATTCCCCGGTCATGGGCATACCTTACCAGCTCAGGAAAATGAGGATGAAGATAAGGCTCACCTTGAAAATAAAGCGTCAGATAAAGCAGGTGTCCCCTGACCTGATCAATGATCTGTTTAAAGAAAGCGAAATCGATCTTTCCGGTGGGGCGTGTAAACATCCGAAGTCCTGAAGGACATTCGGTACAATGCAAGTTACAGGTGGTTGACACCTCAACAGACATGGCATAAGGATACCCGCTTTGGAACGGCCTGGTTCTGAATCTTGAAACCCGATAAGAAATGGCCAGCTTGAAAATATTAACCCCTTTTTTGAAACTCAGACAAGTCAGAAGACGGAATGAATCATGCAGTAAGGAACGGAATCTAATCATCAACTCACAAATTTTTTGTCAGGGTTTGGATCACACTGAATTGATCCAGGAATTCCCTGGCAATAACACGTAAAACGGTATAAGAAGGAATGGCCAAAATCATACCCGGAACGCCTGCAAGGCTACCGGCCATCAACACCACAAAAAAGATCTCCAGCGGATGTGCCTTTACGCGGTTTGAAAACACGAAGGGCTGTATCACAAAATTGTCCACCAGATTGGCAAAAGAGAATACCCCGATAATGATGATAATAAGCGAAAAAATGTCATGATAGTTTCCCATCGCCACAGTGGAAGAAACCCCCAGCACTATTCCCACGCTGGCACCGATGAGGGGGCCCAGGTAAGGGATAATATTCATCATGCCTCCAAAGGTACCGATCAGTAAGGCATTGGGAACGCCAAACAGCGTCAGGCCTGTTGCTTCAATGGTCATCATGATGCATAACTGGATACAGACGCCGGAAAAATAACGGGTGAGCAGTATGCGGGTATCTCTGAGGATTACCATAATCTTATCAGCCGATTTCGCCGGAGTCAGCGTTAAAATGATATTTGAAAACAGATTTTGATCCTTGAGAAAAAAGAAGGAGATAAAGATTACCGAGAAAAGCCCGATAAAAAGATTGGACGCGATATTGACGATGCTGCCCAGAATATCCGAAAAGTTGGAAAAGTTGACTATTTCTTTTGCCTTGCTGATCAATAATGCGTCCAGCTTTTCATTACGGCGCAAGAAACCATAATGGTGAAGAAACCGCTGAATCTCATCTAACCGAAGACGCACATCGACGCCGATGGCATTGACGTCAATTGAACCGATGACCTTTGCTTGCTGAACAATCAACGGGACGAAGATCGAAGCCAGACAAATGACGAATCCAAAAATCAGGAGCAAAGTAAGAATGGTATTCAGAGAATGGGGCAGCCTCAGCTTTCCCAATCCCATGCGGTCTAAAAATTTAACGATGGGCCTGCCAATGATCGAAATCACCAATGCAATCAAGGTATAGATTACAAGATTGGAAAAATACCACATCAGAAATAGCGCAATCACGACAACTATCCCGCCTATGATATTTTTGGTTATGTTATTCATCTTACTGTCACTTAAATTAATAACGCTTTAAATGATATCGCATTAAAGCTTGGTCCCTGATTTTATTCCTCCGGCAATTCACACATACCGATTCGCTCCAAAGTTAATATTGAAAACCAAGAAACCTTCTAAAAGATTGATCGTTTCTAAAAAGAATTTACCCAAACAATGATTTTCACGGTTCTTCAGTAACATTTTTGATGATTTCATAAATACTTTCTCAAATATTCAATGCGCATAGGGTTTAATTTTAAAAAAACGTTTTGGACCCACCTCGTTTTTTAAGACTTAAAGATAGATTCTGACAAACTGTTTTGAAAGCCGTTATACAATGAAAGGTGTTTAAAAATTTTAAACCAGTGGAAATAACTTGTATTAAATCGGTCTGGGTAACTCGTTCATCGAAATAAAAAGGGTTGTTGCCTCTAAAAAGCAACAACCCTTTTAACAATTAGTTGCCGGATCAATTACAATCCAAAGGCTTTTTTGATATCGTCGACAGCGTCCAACTCTTCCCAGGAGAAGAATTTAACTTTCTTGTAGTTCACTTTAATACCATTTTCGACGCGGGTAACAGTGTGTCCATTAGCATAGTACACTTTTACTTCTTTCTCAAATGACTCACGGCCAAAGTGACCATAGGCAGCAGTTGGAGAGAAGATTGGATCCTTCAGCCCATAGCGTTTAACAATGCTATAAGGACGTAAATCGAATATTTCATTAACTTTCTTTGAGATTTCGCCATCACTCAACACTTTATCGTCGGCACCGCGTACCTTGGCAGTCTTGTAAGTATTGACATATAAGCCAACGGGATCGGCAACCCCGATTGCATAAGCAACTTGTACCAGAACTTCGTTGCAGACCCCTGCAGCAACCAGATTCTTGGCGATATGCCTTGCAGCATAGGCAGCAGAACGGTCCACTTTCGAAGAGTCTTTTCCAGAGAAGGCTCCACCGCCATGGGCACCTTTTCCGCCATAAGTGTCAACGATGATCTTACGGCCGGTCAAACCGGTATCGCCATGAGGTCCACCGATCACAAACTTACCGGTAGGATTAACCAACAGACGGTAATCATCATTGAACAGTTTTTTAAGCCGTTGTGGAAGAGATTTCTTTACACGCGGAATTAAAATTGCGGCAATGTCTTTCTGGATTCTTTCCTGCATCTGTTTTTCGGCTTCTTTTGAAGCCTCAGGCGTGTTGCCGGCAGGTAAGATAAATTCATCATGCTGGGTTGAAATGACGATGGTATCTATTCTTAAGGGTTTACCATTATCGGCATATTCAATCGTAACCTGAGACTTGGCATCAGGCCTTAGATAGTTCATCGTTTTTTTATCCTCACGACGAATAACGGCCAGTTCTTCGAGCAGGCGGTGAGCCAGGAAAATAGAAAGTGGCATATAATTGTCGGTCTCGTTGGTAGCGTATCCAAACATCATACCCTGATCACCGGCACCTTGCTCTTCCAAATTTTCTCTTTCAACTCCCTGATTGATATCACTGGATTGCTCATGAATAGTGGTGATCACACCACAAGAGCTGTAATCAAAGCGGTAGTCTGCTTTTGTATACCCAATCTTTTGAATTGTTTCGCGAACCACTTTCTGGATGTCTACATAACCGTTGGTTTTTACTTCGCCACTGCAAACAGCTAAACCTGTTGTCACTAATGTTTCACAAGCGACCTTAGATTCCGGATCCCAACGAAGAAATTCGTCGAGTAAGGCATCTGAAATCTGATCGGCTACTTTGTCAGGATGTCCTTCTGAAACGGACTCCGACGTAAATAAGTATCCCATGATTTAATTTAATAAGTTGATTTAAAATATGTTAAGCGGGAAGGACCAATTGGACGAAATCAAAATGAATTGTTTTAGCATTTTTTTTCGTGGTTGCAATCAATGAAATCTTTCCACAACGCGGCAAAAGTACACATTTTTTTAATTGCAATAATTCTTTACCGATGTATAAATTTTCTATTTTATGAAATTTTCTATTTTCCATAAAATGGATTCCTAAAACAAAATCATTCATTTGATTAAAAAAGCGGGAAAAGGATTCCCCTGAATGCAAAATCAGATATGAAGATCTGATTCAGAAACGAAATCAGTTGCTGTTTCAGATAGTCAGCGATCTGAAAACATCCTCCAGATTACGTTCCTCTTTTTGCATGGCAATGACCACCCACTTTTGTTCTACGGCAAATTTAAAAACTTCAGCCCTGATGTCACTTCCGGCAACGGCTTCAATTTCATATTTGTGAGATGAAAGGGAGATAACCTTCGTCACCCCTTTTAAAGCCTTAAGGATCGAAGCATCGATGGCCGTTTCGAATTCGACCGTGATGATCTCCTTACCTTCTACTCCGCCGGAAATATTGACCGTATCGTCATCGGCAACAATTTTGCCCTTATTGATTATGACCGTGCGTTGGCAGAGGGCTTCTACCTCCTGCATGATGTGAGTCGAAAACAAGACAATACGGGTAAGTCCTATTTCGCGGATCAGGTTTCGTATTTCCGTCAATTGATTTGGGTCGAGTCCTGAAGTGGGTTCATCCAGAATGAGGGCCTGAGGATCATTCATGAGGGCCTGGGCGAGTCCGACCCGTTGTTTGTACCCCTTGGAAAGCAGTCCGATCTTTTTATTGCATTCGGTCGTTAGTCCGGTCATGGTGATGAGTTCGTCCACCCTTGCCTTTGACTGTTTGCCCAAATTGTATAAGCCGGCTATGAACAGGAGAAATTCCCTCACATACATTTCGGGATAAAGCGGATTGTTTTCAGGAAGATACCCAATAAGCTGCCGCACTTTGAAAGCATCCTGCATCACATCATGACCATAAACCGTCACGCAACCTTTTGAAGGTGGAATAAAACAAGCAATGATTTTCATCAAAGTTGACTTTCCAGCCCCATTGGGCCCAAGCAACCCTGTTATCTGTCCCGGCTTAAGCGAAAGGTTAACCTGGTCGAGCACTGTTTGTTGCCCATAATTTTTGGAGAGGTCAGTGATTTCAATTGACATGAAAGAGAAAAATTAAACTTTCCGGCAAAGGTACGGTCAAATAAGAAATGAATTGAACACATTTATCTTCTATTCGTTGTAAATGAATAATTCTTTCGTAATTTCGTTTCATCATTAAAAATCATATGCTCATGTACCGGAAAACGCTAATTCATCTCTTCGTTCTAACTGCTTTAATGGTTGGAATTTTTAATACCGGTTGTAAGAAAGAACCCAAGGCACCGGCATTAACACCTGCCCAGATAGCGGCAAACCTTTCAAAGGATACTTTATATTATCTGTTTAAAGACGAGTATTTGTTTACCGATCTCATTCCTCAATATGCAGCCTTAAACCCCCATGCATTTCCGAGTAATGATTCCTTATTTTCAAAGCTGATCAGTTATCCGACAAATCCGAAAGACCGTTATAGCTTTATTGACAAGGGAGGCTATGTATCGAGTGAGATTGGACAAGGTGTTTCGCAAGGTGATTTTGGATTTGACATATTCTATCCCAACCCCAACAATCTTTCAGAACTGAGAGTAAAAAATGTCACCAAAGGTTCACCTGCGTATGCGCTTGGCATCCATAAGGGATGGCAAATCATTGCAATCAATGGCAGTACCAATATTGCATACGACGGCACAGATGCCGGTGGAAGCGGTACCAATATCAACATGGTCCTCACCGCAGTTTATTATAGTACTTCCGGCATTTTCCTTTTCAAAAAGCCCGATGGCACAACTGTAAGCAAGACGATCTATGCGGCTTCCTATCCGATTGATCCGGTGACTTTTGATTCGGTATATACTTTTGGAGCCCGAAAAGTAGGTTACATGGTGCTCAATTCATTTATTGACCTTTCGAAAGTTCAGTCCGAACTTAATTCGGTATTCAGCATGTTCTCGAACCAGGGGGTTACAGATCTTGTGATTGATTTGCGATATAACGGTGGTGGTGCGGTCAATACCTCCGAATACATGGCTAACCTGATAGCACCCAGCAGTGTTGGAACCGACAGTACTCAGGCAATGTACACCTATGATTTCAATTCGCGTATTAAGGCTGGTACTTATAGTACCATTACCAAAACCTATAA
>JAUZOX010000230.1 GCA_030706265.1 Bacteroidota bacterium
ACCTGGGCATCGCTCTTCAACTGAATGATATCCGGCTTCAGGGTGATATAAGCAATCGAAGGATTGTATTTATTTCCATCATCTGCCGGTGCGCTCTTTCCTCCTTTGATGATATTGGCAACACCCACCACATCCAGTACGTTTACCGCCTTATCTGCATTGACATCGGCAGCATCGAAGATAAAGGGGGTCGGGTTTTGTCCAAGCAGGTAGGAAACGATGGAGGTGATGTCCAACACACTCACGGTCAGGTCTCCATTGGCATCTCCTCTTGAAGCAGTAAACGGAGTAGCGGTGACGACTTTGGAAGAGTCGGATTCAGACATATTTGTACGGACCACCTTATAGAAATAATAATACTTTTTATTAGGGGTCCCTGTATAGTCAACAAAGGTTGTATCCGCTATCAGTGATTTATTCACCAATGCCGGCTTGGTAAGAGTGGAATCATTTATATTCTCCATCCGGTACATGTTAAATCCCATCAGATCTTTTAATCCGGCATTGTTCCACTCCAGGCTGACCTTTCCAAGACCCGCTTTAGCCTGAAAAGTCAATGAAGAGGAAGAAGCGGCACTGACGACAACCCTGAAACGACGATCTTCAACCGGGATTTCAAAATGGTCATTGTCCCTGGCCCCTGCAACCCTGATGGTATTGATGCCATCACCGGTAGTAAGACCCACATTCCGGTATACCGTATATATGGTAGAATCAGCACTCCAGGTTCCATTCTCTGCAATAGCGGTTTGGGTATAAGGAGCCCTGACACCCATTGAAACCGATGGAGAATATTTAATATCCATGGGCCGGTTAAAATAGACCTCAAATTTTTGCTTCCCTACTCCCAATGGATCTAACTTATCAAACTCATCCTGAGCGTCTTTACCATTCACAACGACCTTCCAAACTATTCCATGTGCTATCTTAGATGGTTGATTCATTTTATTAGAAATATCGAACCATATCCCTTTTCCTCTTTCTGGAAAATCACTTATTGCTGCATTTATTTTAACTTCATTTGTCGTCCCAAAATAAATTGAGTCAAGTTTCACTATACTAAATGAACTTGATTCATCAGAAATATTAGCTTCTTTATTTGAATATTTATTAAAATTTGAATATATATTATTGGTTGCTAAACTAAAACCGTGATAAACTAAAGCACTACCATAATCTAAAACTGAATAATAATTTGAATTATTTATAATGTTATTGTTAGTCATTTTAACAAAAGATGTAATTCCGAAAGCACATGAAGTGTTATCATAGAAACAATTATTTTTAATAATTCCAGAATTAAAGGTAAACCCATAACAGCCATACCCATTATTAATTTGGCCATTATTATTAAACACACAATTTGTTAATCTCAAATTACTTCCATTACCTTTAAATACGTAGAACCCATAACACATTGGCCCATATCCACCGAATTCAAATTTTGTAAATGAAGCTTGGAAATCAGATGTCCATTCTGTAGAAACACCTTGCCAGTTATTAAAAAGGTTTCGTTTAGTAAAAGTTATTAAACTATCTGGAGTACCAATTGCCTGAACTTTTCCAGCAACAACCATTGATATCCCTTCACCAAATTTTAATGTTGTACCTGGTTTTACGGTTAATGTTACACCTAAAGGAACAGCAATATTGTCTGTAATTATATATTGTCTATTTGGATATAGTGTCATATCACTTGAAATAATCCCTTTCAACTCCACTCCATTTTCAATATTAATAGTGATGGGTTGACTGGTTACTCCCTGATGATCACCATACCAAGTTTTAAGAACAAAGTTTATATCCCTTCCATCGGCAATATTATTTGCCAGTTTCAGTTTCAAAGGAATCACATTAAAACGGGTAGCATAAGGAGATATACTTCCAACAACAGCTTCAGAAGTCAGGATAGTTGCCGTAGTTGGATCTTCAAGCTCGTTGAAGGCAATACCTACTTTTACATCATTGGCCTGACCCCAGGTATTCCGCACATTAACCTTGAGTTCTATGGTCTCTCCCACATCGGGTCGTCCATCACGGTCTCCATCCAATGTGTCGGCAATCGAATAGGTGACGACTGCCAGTTGTGGAGTAGGCACTATGGATAGCGCTTTCTGTATGTCGATATAAGTACCAATCGAATTGATGAGATTGCCATATAAGAGCTCCTGTGAATCGGTAGGTTTTTGTTTCCGGTAAAGCGCAACCAGTCCTGATACAATAGGAGCTGCCATGGAGGTTCCCTGATAAATCCGGTAACCTCCATTGGGAACGGTACTCAATACATTGGTACCGGGGGCTTTCATCTCATAATTCAACAAATCGGAATAGGCACTGAAGGTTGGTCCATCCTGGTCATAATTGCTAAAACAGGCCTCCGGAGATTGCACACCCAACACATAAGATAAGGCGGCAGGGTATGAGGGAGCACCCAGATTTAATTCATTGCATTGAACAGCTTTTCCGGGTCCGATCGGCAGATTATCATTCCCTGCCGAAGCCACCAAAACACAAGTTGCATAAGCATTGGACAACGCATCTTCCATGGCCTGTGAACGGGCATAGGTTCCAAAACTCATGTTGATAACCGTAGCTCCATGGGTAGCGGCATATTTAATTCCCTTGGCGATAGTCGCCACATCCCCTTTTCCGGTACTTTGAAACACCTTGATGGGCATGATCTTCGCGTTGGGACATACCCCGGCTATCCCGATTCCATTGTTGGTTTCGGCAGCAGCTATCCCTGCCACATGGGTTCCATGGCTGTTATCGTCCATGGGATCATTGTCGTTGTTGATAAAGTCCCATCCACGGATATCATTTAAAATTCCATCGGGATAAGAACTTTTGGAGGGATTGGGATTAGTCCAGATTTTGTTCTTCAGGTCGGGATGCAGCCAGTCCACTCCCGTATCCAGGATGGCAATGACCTGCGTGGTATCGCCTATGGTTTGCGGCCAGACCAGATCCGCTTTTACAGCCGGGATGTACCATTGCTGACTATACATGGGGTCATTGACAACCGGGTTATCTTTATATATAGGGTCTGTCTTCCCCTGTTGCATCTTTTGGACATCGGCTTCGGTAAGGATGGGACCAATAGGTTTATCGTTACAAATGGAGATGATGTAGTTGGGTTCGGCATAGACCACATTGGCCGTGTCGGCTTTGAAGTCGGTGATGGCATTCATTAATTGCTTTTCATCTGCAATCCTGAGCTTATAGATATTGTGCAGGCTGGGCCGCAGGAATTGCTGTCCGTTGGGGGCAGTCAGCATCTGTGCACTCTTTAGCCGGGTCTCTCCGGGAAAGAGGGCCTCTGCCTTCTGTACATTGTATTTGGCCTGAAGGGCATCGGTCACCGCCGAAGCCGACTTTAGCTTTGCGCCGGTACTCTTGACCTGCACGTTGTCTTTAAACTTCACGATGATTTCACCGGGGACAAATTCATAGAACATCCGTGAACTGCTCCGAAGTACAGAGTCTTTGGACAGGTTTTTAAAGAGGACTTGTTGAGCCTTGGCAGGAACACCACTAAGAAGCCAAAACATTAAAACCAAAAGTAAAGTTTTCCTCATAATCTCTTTGTATATTATCTTTTCTTGTTTAGAGTCGTAAATTCAATTTTTTACTCAATAATTACCGCGTTTAATGTTGCTTATTGGACTCCGATGACTTCGACAAGCTCAGCCACCCCGTGCTTAAATAACCATAGCCATCGGGAACCCCAATGGCAAAATTGGTCGAATCTTCAGAATCGTGCTTTTAAAAACAGCCTTCCTCAAAATCCTTCGACTAATTTTTAATAATATAATTTTCTAAATATATAACAATTTTTTAAAATAAAGTAAGCCATACCCCGAGTTATTGTATGAACCCCCCTGTTTTTTGGATGAAATGAAAATTATTTTTAATGATGGTCCCAAAAGCCTCCATCATTTAAGAAAAAGATCTATCAAGATTAAATTTTTTCTAAGGAAAAAGAAATGATTGCATGATGGCAACAAAAAGAGTTTTTAATATTAAGCGCCGGAGAAATGAAATAATTGCGTATATTTATTTTGAAATGATATTACAGCAGAACAAAAACCAATTACCAGATTGTTTATTAAAAAGATTACCTGCTTTGTGCATCGGCAAAACTTTCCAATATGTGTTTGAACGACCCACATTTTGATATAGACAGTTACACTGGTCATGTATCCAGACTCAAACCAGCATATCCGGTCGAAATCATCAACCGGCAGTCCGTGGGCATTTGCATTGGCGCATCCACCATTTCACTTGTTAAGATAGAAGCGCTTGCAGATGGCTCCATTCAAATAGTGGAAAGACAATCGTTCACCAGTCATGGCAATCCCCAAAACCTATTGAAAGAGGCCCTTCCCCGGTTTGCATCTTCTCCCTTGCCTGCCGTAGTGACGGGACGGAAATTCAGAAAGCGGGTGGCCCTTACCTCTATCTCAGAACCGGAAGCCATAGAATCGGCCATGGAAATCTACCAGGACGAGAATCATCAATTTGCAGCGTTGGCAAGTCTGGGGGCCGAGACCTTCGTGGTTTATGAACTGGATCATCAAGGCAGGATCCGGAAGCTGATATCCAGAAACCAGTGTGCATCGGGCACGGGAGAGTTCTTCATGCAGCAGATCGGACGCATGGACCTGGACCTCGATGAGGCAGTGAGGATTTCCATGAATTCGACTCCCTTTAAAGTATCGGGCCGGTGTTCAGTCTTCTGTAAATCGGATTGCACACATGCCCTCAATAAGGGCATTCCCAAAGAAGAGGTTGCTGCCGGATTAGCGCTTATGATCGCCGAAAAGGCAGAGGAGCTGTTGAAGAAGTCACACCCGGGACGGTTTATGCTGGTAGGTGGGGTAACGCAAAACAGGACGGTGATTGAATTCCTGAAAAAGAAATATCCTGACCTGTATATCCCCAATGAGGCTCCTTTCTTTGAAGCCCTGGGTGCAGCCGTTTATGGATTGCATCATGAGGTATCCAAATACGATAACTCAAAAAATGTATTTGTCGATACGGAGAGCCTTTTTACCTTCCATAAGCCACTCCCGGAATTCAGGCA
>JAUZOX010000231.1 GCA_030706265.1 Bacteroidota bacterium
CGCTTTAAACTGAACATCGGGTGAATAAGCCCATCCGGGGGCATACAAGTCATAAGAACTTACCTGAAAACGGCCTCTGCCTTCGGCTTTGTTATTCGAAACCGGGAAGTAATATTCTCCTCTTGAACTTACGCAAGAAGAAGTCTCACTGGCAATCAGCGGTTTATTGGGATTTGCCGTATGGCTCTGGCCGTAAATACCGACATTGTAATTTTGACCATAAACCCCTATTCCATTCTGAATGCCATTAAAGGGTGCTTTGGTTGAATTGGAACCCACAACGGTCGGACGGGTCGGGTCTTCGCCATTCACGACTGCAGTCAGGTGAGCAGCCAGTGCCGGCCCCTCGGGCAGATTGAGTTCGCGTACCTCATTTCCAATACTCCATAGAACAATGGAAGGATGATTCCGGTCCCGGTGAACTTCAGCCCTTAAATCTCTTGCATGCCAGTCGTCAAAAAGCAAACCATAATCGTTTTTAGTCTTTCCTTTTCTCCAGCAATCAAAGGATTCGTCCATCACCAATACTCCCATGCGATCGCACAAATCGAGCAATTCCGGAGCCGGCATATTGTGGCTCGTACGCAAAGCATTGCATCCCATCTCTTTCAATGTTTCCAATTGCCGTTCGGCAGCACGGATATTGAAGGCGGAACCCAGAGCGCCTAAATCATGATGATTACAAACGCCATTAATATTGACATGCTTCCCGTTCAATAAAAATCCTTTATTGGCATCGAATTGAATAGTACGAATCCCAAAAGGGGTTTCGTAGGTATCAATTACTTTGCCGCCTTCTTCCACAGTGGTTACTGCCACATATCGATTAGGCTTTTCAACCGACCAAAGCTTTGGATTTTTAACAGCGGCCGTAGTAGCGATGACCTGGTTTCCGCCTGCTACAATCTTAGCGGATGCATCATTAAAGTCAGCCACGGCCTTACCGGTTTGAGCCCCCGCTGCACTGAGTTCAAAGATTTTAGTTGACACTTTGACATCAGCCGCTTTACCGGATTTATTGTCGATGGTGACCTTTAGATCGACGGTGGCATTTTCTTTGTTGACAACCGGAGTTGTGATATAGGTACCCCAATGTCCAATATGAACAGGGGCAGTTTTTACCAACCAAACATTTCTATATATTCCACTACCCGGATACCAGCGTGAAGAATTTTCAGGATTAAACAACCGGATTGCAATGACATTTTCACCCCCTATTTTGATATATGGCGTGAGATCCAGACTGAATGAATTGTAACCGTAGGGCCATCCACCAACAAACTGACCATTGAGCCACACCAGGGGATAAGCCATGGCACCGTCAATTTCTATTGAAAACTGACGTCCCTTATCCGAAGCCGAAACATTAAAATGCTTGCGATACCAGCCTGTTCCTGCCCATGGGAGTTTTCCCGTGTTACCAGGAAGATCATAACTAAACGCCCCCTCTATTCCCCAGTCGTGTGGCAGATTAAGCTGCCGCCAGTTTTGATCGTTAAATCCCGTTTGAGTATATGAAACATTGCTTCCCAGATTTCCTTCAGGGCGTTTGGTTGCCTGAATCGAATCAGCGGGCAATATAAATTCAGCTCCGTTTGAACAATACCAATCTTTGATTTGTGCGTAATCCAACTGGCTCTTAACAACTTTCCCGTTGCCGTCTTTTTCAACAATTTCGGCAGGATCATTCTTCTGAAAACGCCAGTCATTATTGAATGACACCCGCTCCCGCATATAATTCTGAGCCACTGACTTAAGTGAAAAACAGTGACAAACAGTCCAAATAAGGAAGATTCTTACAAATAAGGATCTCCTGTTTCTTCGAAATATAATCATATTGAATTTTTTTAAGCGACTAAATTATTCATAAATAAGAAAGGAATATAAAAAAAGGAAATAAAAGATTCTATTCCTTTTTTAATGCAACACCTAATCATACTGAATTTCCGGAAAGATCTTCCCTTGATCAGAAGAAAAAGTTAAACAGGTATCCGACGATAATGATGCCCATGGCTACCACTCCAATGAAAACAGCAATCATTTGAAATTTTAAAACTTTCTTAAGAATGATAATTTCCGGTAAAGAAAGTCCGATGATTGACATTGAAAATGCAAGGGCAGTTCCTAATGTGATGCCCTTTTCCAATAAAACGCTGATGATCGGAATAATTCCTCCGGCACATGAATAAAGTGGTATGCCAATCAAAACAGCCAGAGGAACAGAATACCACCTGTTTTTGCCCATTAAGGAGACCAAATAGTCAGCCGGAACATAGCCATGCACAATTGCACCTACAGCCATGGCAATTATAATATAAATCCAAACTCTTTTAAGAATATTCCTTACGGCATCATTGCCGATCCGAATGCGTTGCGCAAAATCCAATCGGCTTTCCACATTGTCATTCTGCCCCATTTTGACCTGATAAACCCATGGTTCGATCCACTTAACCGGATTCAGTTTGCCGATTATCCAACCTGAAACGATTGCAATAACCAATCCGGTCATGGCATATATCAATGCGATCCTGATGCCGAAAAGTCCCCACAACAAAATGACCGCGACTTCATTGATCATAGGAGCAGCAATTAAAAATGAGAAAGTCACTCCAAGGGGTATTCCCGCCTCGATAAATCCGATGAATAAAGGGACGGCAGAACAGGAACAAAATGGGGTTACTACTCCCAAAAGACTTGCCAGGACATTACCGGTAAACAATGACTTTCCCTCCAGCGCTTTTCTGGTCTTTTCAGGTGAAAAGAAGCTCCGGATGATCCCAACACAAAAAATGATGAATGTTAAAAGCAAAAAAACCTGTGACGACTGAAAAACAAAAAAATGTAGTGCAGAAGTAAAATAAAGATCTTCATCCAATCCCAACAAATTATAAACCAGGTAATCGACAATTCCTCGCAGATTTATGTAAATCAATCCACCGGCAAAAATCAAAAGAAATGGCAGCAGGTTTATTTTTTTAAAGGGAGCGAAGTTGCGTTTGAAACCAGTTAACATAGATATTCTCGCTATAAATTCATTGATATATGCATCCTTTAAAAAAGAACGGGACAAAATTAAAAAAGTTGTACACAATAAATCGTTACACCCTATTTAATATTGCCAATCAGAAAAATAAATATTAAAAACAATTCAAAAATAAACCTGTAAGTGTTGAATCGATCTAATGGTATCTTACATTTGCTTATTACTATTGCTTATTGCTATAATTTCTTTTTTTCTTTCACTCAAAAATCTCCAGCATTTCGTCAGATTCAGAAATTACTTTTAGCGCAAAATATGAACCGAACCTTAACATTTTTAAAAATGAAAAAAATCACATTCCTTTTTTGCTTTCTAATGCTGGTTTGTTCCAGTTTTATTGTAAATGCACAATCTGCTTACCAAATCACCAATAAAATTAAATTAGGTGGTGCTGGCGGGTGGGATTATCTGTCAGTCGATAATGCTGCCGGAAGATTATATGTTTCGCATGCCACGCAGGTAATGGTTGTGGATCTGCAAAAGGGTGCTCTGGCAGGATCGATCCCTGACACCAAAGGCGTTCACGGAATAGCCATTGCCCGTGATTTGAACAAAGGATTTATCAGTTGCGGGAGAGATTCTTCAGTTGCGGTGTTTGATTTAAAAACTTTAGCCGTTACAGCCAGGGTTAAAGTCACAGGCCGCAATCCGGATGCCATTCTCTATGATCCTTTTAAACACCTGGTGTTGACATTTAATGGCGGAAGTTCAAATTCAACCGTATTGGATGCTAAAACGGATAAGGTAATTGGAACCATTCAGCTTGCAGGTAAACCTGAATTTGCACAAACAGATGGAAAAGGAAAAGTTTATGTCAATATTGAAGACAAAAGTTCTCTAACCGTGATTAATACCAATACCTTGAAAGTTGAAAACGACTGGTCGATTGCCCCCGGTGAAGAAGCCAGCGGTTTGGCATTCGACGTTGCCAATCACCGCCTGTTCATGGTTTGCAGTAATAAATTAATGGTCGTAATGAATGCCCTGAACGGAAAAGTCATCACAACACTTCCCATTGGCAATGGCTGTGATGGCGTTGCATTTGATCCGGGATTGAAACGTGCTTATAGTTCCAATGGAGATGGAACAATGACCGTTGTTCAGGAAGAAAATCCGGAAGCTTTTAAAGTATTGGAAAATGTTCCAACCCAGTCAGGTGCCAGAACCATTGCGTGTGATATTTCAACACATGCGCTTTATTTACCTTCTGCAGAATATGAACCCAGAGCCGCCGGTGCTACTGGTCGTCCTCAACCGAAACCGGATTCATTTATGGTCCTGGAAATCAAACCCATAAAATAGGTATCAATATTATTTCAAGCTAAAGGAGAGTCGGTTCTGAAAACCGGCTCTCCTTTTTTTTATTTTCAATCAATCGGCGAAAAAAAATTCATGGCGTTTATAACACCCTACACAAAAAGTCTGAACCTTGAAATGCAAATTAGCACAGGCCAAAGCCCGATGAAAGGATGACTGAACAGTCTTCCACTACCTTCGCTTAAACATTTGTTGGTCAGTCAGCTTCAGGCGATCTTCTTTCGACTAATTCAACTTTTTTTTAAAAGGTTTTATATTCGTGAAACGATTGTGAGAAGGAACCTGTTTTAAAAGAATCATAAGAAAATTCCACTCCTCAGGAAACATGGTTCCACCATTGCCCTACACAGCAGGTAATCTTAAAAATTGAAAAAAATTCTGACATTCAAATAATTGTCAACTTTTTTTTGGACGATACGCTCCAGAAAAAAGGTTAGGATATTGGTATATGAAGTGTATATAAAGGGTATATAATTGGTCCCTGTCCCGTACATGTTTCGCTGTTGTTTCGTACGTGTCTCGTACGTGTTTCGTACTATAGAGCGAGACAGGTACGAGACACGTACGAGACTGGTACGAGACAGGGGTAAGTTATATACCCTTTATATACCCTTCATATACCAATATCCCCTAAAAAAATGTTATCTCCAGGTCGTTTGGCT
The DNA here is from genome assembly GCA_030706265.1 of Bacteroidota bacterium. Lineage (GTDB taxonomy): Bacteria > Bacteroidota > Bacteroidia > Bacteroidales > Cfx3-03 > Cfx3-03. Next base: position 5,020 of record JAUZOX010000231.1, read on the forward strand.
TTTTATGGTTTTATTTACCGGAAAAATCAGAAAATGGTCGAAACTTTTCCGCTTCA
>JAUZOX010000232.1 GCA_030706265.1 Bacteroidota bacterium
ACTGAAAAACTGGTTGCAAAATTTAAAGAAGACTTTGGCGATAGCCTATAACCACAAGGTATAAAAAAAAGGCCGATAAAGTTTTCCTTACCGGCCTTTTTAATGTCTTGTTTCGGACTATTTCGAAATTTTATCTCCGTCATAAGCCCATTTCACCAACATTGAGCCCCAGGTAAAACCTGCGCCAAAAGTGGCCAGGATGAGGTTGTCGCCCTTCTTAAGGCGAGTTTCCCATTCGCACAAACACAGTGGAAGTGTTGCGGCGGTGGTGTTTCCGTAATGCTGAATATTGATCATTACCTTTGAGGGATCAAGGCCCATGCGCTTTGCCGTAGCATCGATTATCCGCAGATTGGCCTGATGCGGAACCAACCACGCCAAATCATCGGCAGTCAGGTTATGTCGTTCCATCATTTCGGCAGATACATCAGCCATCCTTGAAACGGCAGCTTTAAAGACGGTCTGCCCTTCCTGGTAGATATAGTGTTCGCGGTTGTCGATTGTTTCGTGTGAAGATGGAAATGCTGAACCACCTGCCTTCATGTACAAATTGGCTCTGCCCGAACCATCGGTATGCAAAATCGAATCAATGATTCCTTCATCCCCCATGTTGGGTTCAAGTAAAACGGCTCCGGCACCATCACCAAATAACGGGCAGGTAGTCCGGTCAGTATAATCAACGATGGAAGACATCTTATCAGCTCCCACGACAATTACTTTTTTACATGATCCGGTTTCAATGAATTTTGAAGCGGTATTCAATGCAAAAAGAAAACCTGAACACGCTGCATTCAGGTCAAAGCCATATGCATTCTTGAGTCCAACCTTATCGCAAATTATCGCAGAAGTAGCCGGAAATTGATGATCCGGTGTAACGCTAGCACAAACCAGCAGATCGACATCTTCAGGATGGGTACCTGTTTTTTCAAGTAATTGCAATACGGCTTTTGAACCCAATTCTGACGAGCCCAAACCAGGAGCCTTTAAAATTCTTCTCTCCCTGATACCAACCCGAGTCATGATCCACTCATCGGAAGTATCCACCATCTTACTCAATTCCTCATTGTTCAGAATGTAGTCTGGCACATACCCCCCCACACCTGTGATTGAAGCTCTTAGTTTAGTCATTAACTGATTTGCTTATTAGTTATTAGAAATCTTGTTCGTCATGAACAGCAGAATAGCTGATTTTCGAAAGCGCTTCTTTGATCTTGTCCGAAAGTTTGGATACATGAATATCATGTGCCAGGATGATCATATTCTTTATCGCTACGTCATTCGAAATTCCATGGCCGACAACTACAGAACCATTGATTCCCAATAAGGGGATGCCCCCAAAGTTTTCATAGTTGAACCTGTCAAAATAGGCATCTGCCAAACCACGCTTCTTGATTAACCGGTACATAGCCTCCATGTTCTTTAACAGGATATTTCCGGTGAAACCGTCACATACAATGACATCGGCCTTGCCCTTGAGCAGATCACGACTTTCGATGTTTCCGATAAAGTTAAAATCCGGTGATCCTTTCATCTGTTGGAATGCTGCCTGGCAAGCCAGATTCCCTTTGCCTTCTTCAGAACCGATATTTAACAGGCCCACTGTAGGATTTTCCATCTTATACACGCATTGTGCATACAGGGATCCCAGAATAGCAAACTGGTATAATACATCCGGTTTTGCATCAACGATGGTGCCCACATCAAGCATTATGCTTTGGCCACCATTCTCAGAAGGGAGAATTGCGGCCGTACATGGCCGAAGGATGCCTTCAATCGTTCCGACACTGTAAATGGAACCGACCATCATGGCACCGGAACTTCCGGCACCTGCAAAGGCATCAATCGCTCCTTTCTGCAACATTTTATAGCCTATCGAAATACTGGATTTCGGTTTCCGAACCAATGCCTTGGTCGGATGCTCACCCATGCCGATGACTTCCGGTGCATGGACAATATCAAAATTTGCAGGATCAGCGTTTTCCTCTTGTAATGAATGGAGAATGACAGACTCATCACCAAATAAAACAATACGAACCGTTGAAGGTAGTTCCTTATGAGCTAAAATCGCACCCTTAATAGTAGCTTCAGGTGCAAAATCGCCACCCATAACATCTAACCCAACTTTCATCAGATATTCGAGATTATGTTAAAACGAGGTTATTGCAATTAGGCTTGTGCGGCCTTTTCGATAGCCTGACGGCCTTTGTAATACCCACATTCCGGGCATACACGATGGTACAATACAGTGGCACCGCAATTTGAACATGTTGAGAAAGTTGGTGCTTCAGCTTTGTAATGTGTTCTTCTTTTTCTTGTTCTCGATTTCGACCACCGATACTTTGGATTTGGCATATCTTTTAATATTTAAACGTTTAAACTTAAGCTTCAAATTTAATTTTCGCTTGTATTATCGATTAAACCACGCAGAGAATCCCATCTGGGATCAACCGGTTTTATTGGTTTCAATTCTTCAAGTTTTCGAATAATCTCCGGATCACAAAGACTATTTCCATTTTCATCATCGGGATGAACAATCCTTAGCGGCAATGAGAGTTTGATCATTTCATATATGTAATGCGCCAACGCAAACTCATGTGATCCCTCAGGAATAACGACTACATCCTCACTTTCTTCATCATATGTATCGCCGAATTTGACAAAAAGCCTTTCCTCGCCATATACATCCTGATTCAGGGGTTCCAGACACCGGTCGCAAATTGCTGTTACCCAACCCTCGATCATGATGTCAAAAACAAGCATTCGCTCTTGTTTTTCCAGGTCTACCTGAATAGAACCCTCACCATTTGTTATCTCGGAATAGTCCAAAGCTTCAAAGAATTTGTGATCAAACTCTAGATCAAAATGGTGATTTCCAAGAGGTAACCCACTAAAAGGGATCGTATAATTCTTGAGGTAATCCACTGTCTCCCGATTAATATTTTGGTCGGCAAAATTATACATTTATATTATTAAACACAAGAAATAATAATCGTCTTGTGACAGGAAGTGAATTTTACATCAACATTAATAGAATTGATGCTGTTTTTTTCGAAAAATGACCCTGATATATCATTCAGATACAAGGAGGCTTTCGGCCTCCTTGTATTTGGTAATTCGTGCTTTATTTAAAGGATTGTTCCAACAAACCATCCCCCTTTAATTTTAGACGTTCAAAATATGTAGGAATTTCCTTTCCTAAATATTTTTCTACATACATTTTTGCAAGATATTGACCTAACATAAATCCATGACCCCTCAGGCCCAATAATAAGCCATGCTCCGGATCAATAAACATGCGTGGTTCGGTATAATATCCGGCCCAGACCGCCTGAAAACCTACGGAAGACAAACTCGGAAACCAATTGACAAAAACCTCGGATGCTATTTCCAGAAAATCTTTTGAATTCACTTTAATGTTCTTGGCGGATTCCATGTACTCAATGGAGGGCGAAGCACATCCGATGATTTGTCCCGTTTCTCCAAGTTGCTGCCCATAGACCGCAGAAAAGCCTTTATACTTGCGCCTGTCGATAATCATATCCAGCGGAGCACCATCCTTTCCCATCATCGGCAACCTGCGTGTTATAAAGGCCTGATGCTTGATAGGAAAGAGCCCGGTTTCAATGCCAAGTTGCTTTGTAAACTTATCGCCCTCGGGACCCAATGAATTGACAAAATGCTCAGCCACAATCTCGATGTAATGCTTTTCATGATCCAGAACCAGCGCTTTATATTTGTCACCTTCTTTCCGGACATCGATCAGCTGGCAATCCTCAAGAATGGTGCCCCCCTTTTCGATTCCAATCCGCCGTATGAGATCAATGACCCTGCCCGGAGTTGCCTGCCAGCAATTTTTAGTAATCTGGGCCGCACTGTAAGTAGAACCAAGATCAGGATTGACCTGCATTGAGATTTCGCGTGCAAAATCTTTGGGTTCAATCATATATGAATCCGACCATGCACTCGACTCATCGAGAGCCTTATAGGTTGCCTCATCGTGTGCAAATGTCACATACCTGGTTTGCCTGAAATTGATATCCTGCATTTTCTGCAGACCCTTAAATATCTCCATGTTATGCAACGCAATATCGGCTATCTCGGGAAGGCTGAAAGCAGGCCGCCCCCCGGCGATGTTCCTCCATGATGAACCACGGCCATAGTTGATAAGCATCGGATTTTTTCCTGCCTCAGCCATATAACGGAATAGTGCGCTTCCAGCAATGCCTCCGCCTGCAATCAGCACCTTCACTTCCCGTTGCTGCGGTCCTTTGTGATTGACATTCACCACAATTTGATCACGGACAGCCTTGGGATACAACTCACCCAACGCCAACTGATTGGAAAGAGGTCCGCGTGGTGTGGCATCACCAACGATCTGAATTCCAGAAGCGGCCAATGTTGCCTTCAACCGTTTAATGCAACGTTTACCACGACAGGCGCCCATTCCCAACCGGGTAGTGTGTTTTATTTCGTCAACAGAAATGAATTTCCGGTCTCCGATAGTTTTCATAATTTCGGAAAGGGTCACATCGTCACAATGACACACATAGGTCTCGGTGCTTTGCTCAACTTGTGTTGGATTAAACTCCAGCGGCTCGGGGTAATTTTCTTTAACGACAAATCCCCTTACTTTAATAAGCGCATCGCCATGAATCGTCAATGAACGTACACGGGCAACATTGGTCTTGTTGGGTTTATTGAGTATTTTTTCGAGAATTCCTTCTCCTATTTTCTTGCCGTTATTGTCGACAAGAAATACTTCGGAATTTTCCTGGGCGGCATATTCAACCGGCAGGAATAACCAATCCTTCTTAAGATTATACCCGAAAATAGCCAGTCCCGGACATTGATATACGCAATCCATACACCCGACACACTTTTCGAAATCAAGCTGAGGAACGGTGCTGGTCGAAGTTTTGGTGATTGCACCGTGAGGACATGCAAATTCACATGGATTACAGGCAAAACCATACAAACAGTCAATCTGAACGAATGGCTTTTCGTTCATCCG
>JAUZOX010000233.1 GCA_030706265.1 Bacteroidota bacterium
ACTTTTGATATTTCGATCCTTGAATTAGGCGATGGCGTGTTTGAGGTTAAGTCTACAAACGGGGATACTCACCTGGGTGGTGACGACTTTGACCAATGTGTCATTGATTGGCTGGCCGAAGAATTTTTGAAAGATGAAGGTCTGGACCTTAGGAAAGATCCTATGGCATTGCAGAGACTAAAAGAAGCTGCTGAAAAGGCCAAGATTGAACTTTCAAGTTCAACTTCAACCGAGATCAACTTGCCTTACATCATGCCTGTGAATGGCATTCCCAAGCACCTTGTTAAGAATTTAACCCGTGCTAAATTCGAACAGTTAACAGATTCACTGACCAAAGCCACGATTGAACCTTGTCGCAAGGCTCTTTCAGATGCCAATATGTCTATTTCCGACATCGACGAAGTCATTTTGGTGGGTGGTTCTACCCGTACACCGGCCGTTCAGAAAATAGTGGAAGAATTCTTTGGTAAAGTTCCTTCAAAAGGTGTAAACCCGGATGAAGTTGTGGCAGTTGGTGCTGCAATCCAGGGTGGGGTTCTGACCGGAGAAGTTAAAGATGTATTGTTGCTCGACGTAACCCCATTGTCATTGGGTATCGAAACATTGGGTGGTGTGATGACCAAGTTGATTGAATCGAATACCACGATTCCGACCCGTAAATCCGAAACCTTCTCAACGGCTTCCGACAACCAAACCTCGGTTGAAATTCATATTCTGCAGGGTGAGCGACCAATGGCCAAAGACAATAAGAGCATCGGCCGGTTCCACCTCGACGGCATTCCACCTGCACAACGTGGCATACCCCAGATTGAAGTGACTTTCGATATTGATGCCAATGGAATCCTGCACGTATCGGCAATGGATAAAGCAACCTCGAAGATGCAACAGATTCGTATTGAAGCTTCTTCCGGATTGAGCGACTCAGAAATCAAACGAATGAAAGATGAAGCCGCTGCAAATGCTGAAAGCGACCGCAGGGCTAAAGAAGAAATCGAAAAGCTGAATACTGCCGATAGCATGATCTTTACGACCGAAAAGCAGTTGACAGAATATGGAGATAAGATTCCGGCTGAAAAGAAGTCTGTCATCACTGATGCGCTCAATAAACTTAAAGAAGCACATGCAAAGAAAGACCTGCCTGCCATCGAATCGGCCATCAATGCATTAAATGCTGCATGGCAAGCTGCAAGCCAGGAAATGTATCAGGCTACCCAACAGGAACAGCAGCAACAGCAATCTGGTCCGCAGAATCCAAATCCTGATGCCGGTACCAAGGGCGGCTCAAACGATTCTGAAGTAACGGATGTCGATTTTGAGGAAGTAAAATAAATCGATTATATATGAAAAGACCCCGGTTTTGCCGGGGTTTTTTTATGTGGTTGATTTATCCTTGCTTTCTAATGAAACGAGCATATTTGAAAACACAAACACCAATGAAAATCTTCCATGCGAGTTCCATACGACCTATTTAATCAAATTATTTTCGTATGAAACGAGCATGTTTTGAAAACACAAACAACGATGAAAATTATCCATGCGAGTTCCATACGACCTATTTAATCAAATTATTTTCGTATGAAATACTATTGACTTTCAGTTCGAATAGTTGTATATTTATGATAAGGATAACGGAGTAGTCCTGTTTAAGCTAATGGTTTGATTTGCAATCTTTCCATATTTAAGCGCCCATGAAGAAATTATTTACTTTTATTATAATATATTGTGCCTCAGTGACTCTGGCTTTTGGCCAGGGGGCGGAAGGTTTTAATAAATTCAGGGAGAAGGCGAATGAATATGGCTCCGGGAGTTTTATAGGAGAGAATGGGATCAATTGGGATTATACAGCGTGTAAAAAAACTTCTGTTATTAATGCGGATGGTCTGGAAAAATCGAGGCTATTGTTAAGTAATGATTCAACATCCGAAATTAATTCTTCTGTGATATCGGGTGGAATCGGCTTTTTGAGAATAGCTTATACGACACTTGCAATGACTCCGGTTAAATTAGATGTATTTGTAAACCGGGTTAAAATAGCCACTTTAACTTCTCCTGCTTCTGAAAATACGATCTCCAACTCTTCTGCCGATATACCGGTAAATATGGACAGGCCATTTTATATTCGAATTAAACAAGCTGACTATACATCAGGGGAAGTTGTCATTGAAAAAGTGTTGTGGTCTAAGTTTGCCTCGAAGGATTACGGCATACTGCCCAATGATATTGTGCCTACAAATGCAAATGCAACAAATGTAACTGTCATCAATAACGGATTTCATTCTGAATATGCTTCGACCTATCATGTCTACCCAAATCCGGCCAAAGAATATGTGGTCATAGAGATGACCGAAAATCATGACGTGACATTTAAATTGTTTACGTTGTCGGGTCAGATGATCATACAAGAACAGATTAAAGCTTCCGGGCAAAAGATCGGATTAAACAATCTGAAAGAAGGTCTCTATATTTATAAGATTATTGATGATAAGGGGAAACAGGTAACCGGAAAATTAGTGCTCCGTTAACAAGACCGGTTTCTTTTTACAGATAGTAAAGGGAGGCAACCTATAATATTTTATTCAGGCCTTTGGGGAAAGGAAGATCGTTTTTTTAAGAACCTTTATGTGGAAATAATGTTTCTACGTATAGCGATGTGCAGTATGGTATATAAAAAAACAATAAATGGCACACGATGTCAGTAATCTCTGACTTTTTTAAATTAAATATTTCCTGATGGAAAGGTTTTGCGTTTAAATTTGTATAAAAGTTTTGTAAAATGAAACACTTTCTTGCCCTCATATTCTTACTTGTCTTTCTACCCCTTGAAAGAATTATTGCACAGTCCGACAGGCCATTGCGTGTGGAATTAGAAGTGAAATCGGGTGAAGAGCCTTTTCGATTAGTGCCATGTGGTGAAAACGGATTAATTCTTTTTGCTCAGACCAATAAAAATGAAAATAAGGACAATGTCTTATGGGCTTTTAATTTTTATGATAAAAACTTAAAAGCGCTTGGTCAGGTTCTATATCCGGTTCCCCGTAATTATGATTTTCTGGATTATGAAACCGATAACAACTCTCTCTATATGGTATTTAATAGCACCCGGTCAAGTTCAGGTAATGAATGCATGCTGTTATATATCGATCCTGTTAAATATATTATTGCTTCAATTCCATTTAAGGTACCCGAAAAAACAAATATCTGCTCATTCAAGATTTTAAACAATAATGCTTATGTGTCACTTGTTTCAAAAAACAATAAGTTTTATGTGGTTAAAGTGAATATGAACGACGGTACGAACAGTGTTATCGTTGAAGAGAAATCGGATAATCCTTCGGTGATGAGCATGCTACTGGAACCATCACGGAATTTGCTTTCCTTATTCATTCAAAAAGAAGAGAAACGGAGTGTATTTAATTTCAGTACCTATACTTACGACTTATCAGGAGCAAGGATCGAGCAGAAAAATTATACCGGGTTCAATAAAAACAATTTCCTTGTAACTGCTGAATTGTTTAGGAATAAAAGCGGCGAACTGCTTGTATTAGGTTCATTCAATGATGAACCGGAACATCGTTATGCAGACTATTTTTCAAATGGAACTGAAACTTCCGGTTTTGTCTCCGGATTACTTACCTCCGGAGATGCTAAAATAAACTACCTTAGATTCTCAGAAATAACAAATTATCATGGTTATTTTAATGAGAAAAACACCCTCTTGAATCTTAACGCCAAGGGTAAAGCACGGAAATTATCCGAAATTAATTATACTACTGTTGCGCAGAATATTCATCAAATTGATAATTCCTATTATTCGGTTCTTGAAACCTATGTTCCTGAATATCATAGAAATTACAGACAAGTCTATAATTTCTATTCTAACTTCCCTTCCACCTATTCCGATTATCCGATTCTGGACGGATATCGATTTATCAGTGCAATGACGGTATCGTTTAGCGATAAGGGAGCCATCAATTGGAGCAGCGCTATGGAGATACGGGATGTCTTTTCCAAATACATTTATCCGAGGATGAATCTGCTTTTTGATGGCGATGATGCGGTATTATCGTACTCTACCAAGGGAAAAATACTCTCAAAGGTTGTTAACAGCCCTGATTCCCAAACAGGTTATGATCAGATGTCAATACTACCGGATAAACCCAGGGACGAAATCATGGACGATTATAACAACAGCCTCTCTTTCTGGTACGGCAATTATTTTATTGCATATGGTTACCAGCAAATCAGGAATAATTACATTTCTGAAAATAAGCGCACCGTGTTTTATGTGAATAAGTTGGCATTCAGATAAGTCATAATAACGCGTGCGTATTAGTAACTTTCCTCTATATAGGTTTCGGAATAAGAATTAATGCTATTCAGGATCAAAAAGGGATATCCTAAGAGGATAATTCTAATTCTTATTGTAAGAGCAGATTGTATAAACTAGCCTCTTTTGCCTGTAGATTCTCCTTTGTGTATAAAGAAAAAACGGGAATGGGGTAGTGGGTCCTTCATGCAGAATCCAGCTGGTTATTACAGAGGATTAAATTTCTTTGCTGACTTTTTCCCTCCGATGCTTCGAAACTTTTCATGAGTAAATAATTTGATTAAATTGGTCGTATAGAGCTCTCATAAATAAATTCTAAGTCCAAGTTTAGGCGTAAGCATATTTGGTTCAAGTTTAGGCGATAGCCGTAACTTGGACCAAATATGCGATTAAGGACCTTTATAAGGATTGCGATATGAGGAGATTGCGGGTCGACGCCGCAATGACGTACGGGGTGCAGCGGTAGCCCGGGCTAAAAGCAATCATAGGGGATTTCATACGTAAATAATTTGATTAAATAGGTCGTATGGAACTCGCATGGAAGATTTTCATCCTTGTTTGTGATCTTCGATCATGCTCGTTTCATCGGTGAATAATTTTATTGAACCGGTCGTATACAGCTCGCATAAATGCTCTGTTCTTTGGTGTTTGTGATTTTCGATCATGCTGCTGGATCCTTTC
>JAUZOX010000234.1 GCA_030706265.1 Bacteroidota bacterium
TTATTTCTTTGGTCTCCTGGGCTTTAGACTGCATTGCGGCTATTGACATGACAGCCAGCAGCAGAATGAGGATTCTTTTAATTTTCATCTGTAACTGATTTGTATTAAAATGGTCATATGGAACGCGCATGGATGGTAAAAATCGTTTTTTGTATATTCACGCATGTTCGTTTCATGTTAGCAATTGAGTGAAACAGTAAGCTGCAAATGTAATGGATATTTGCATCCGTCAAATGCCGCGTATCACCGTTTACATGACCACTCTGCGGGTTAGGCTGAATTTATGGAGTATCCAGACCACGCAATAAGAGACCCAGAAAGTAGTGAATGCAAGTATGGGGATGAGCAGGTATGGCGGTAGTCCGATAAAGCGGTGGATAAAGTCGAATGAGACCTGCAGAAGGACGAAGTGACACAGGTAGATGCCAAACGTCAGGGAGGCGATTTTTGCAAGGAGAGGCGAAAAATTGACCCTGAGTTTTTGGATGACGATAAAGACCGAAAAAGTCATCATGAAAACATTGATCCCGGTGAAGTACCACACGGTTTCGAGATTGGCCGGACTATACTTTTGCGCAAATATGAAACCCAGTAAGGTAATGACGTAACCTGCCACAAACACCGGTAAGGCTACAGCCCATGTTTTCTTCCAGCTCCAGTTCAACGGGAATTTCATCAGGTAAAAAGCCAGTACCAGGTAACCGATAAATCCTGAAACATAATAAAACGTACCATTGGGATTCCAGTCGCATATACCGAGTAATCCCATGTTCCCATAGTTCCCGGTATATCCCAGCGCAGGGGCGAACATTTTAATGAAGGGCAAAAAGAGCGAGATACCCCAGATGATCAAAATCCGTTTGATGTCTTTCTGCGATGCCTGGTTAAGCCACGAACTTAAAACCGGCATGATCAGATAAAGGCCGATCAGCATATACAGGTACCACAGCGGAATATTATCGTAATTGAAGTTGAAAATAAATGTGTAAAATTTCCTCACCGTTGCAGCCAAAGTGTGGTCTTCTTTGACAATATTAAGGTTCGTGGTCGATCCGCCGAAATTCAGGTACAGATAATACAATATGGGCAGGACGATGGACCAGAATATGAGTGGTATCACAATCCTTTTGATGCGCCGGCTGTAAAAGGTGGCCATATCCATATTTATGGGAAGCAGCAATACCCCCGTCATCATGACAAAGAGCGGCACACAGGGCCTCACCAGGCTGCCCCAGAATGCTCCCGAGATGAAGGCGAGCGGGTTGGTCGCCGCCTGTGCGACAAAGGGATCACAGCTGTGTGAAATCATAACAAAGAAACAGGCGGTAATTCTCATTAAGTCAATCCAGGCAATGTGTTCGCGTTTAACTTGTTCCATCTATAGTTTTTTTAATATGTGTTTGATTTGCAGTCGGATTTAAAATACATGGTATAATTTTTGCGGCTTTACCTTGATATTGTTGAGTTGTAAAGCGACAAGCATAAATGACTCCAAACAAAGCTACGAAAATAATCCGGAACTGAAAGCCTCAACCCCATGACGGGAACATTAATCCGGGCGAGGAAAAAAACCTTTTTCTATACCTGATCCCTTTTGGATTGGAAAGACAATTTTGTTATACGCGTATGGTAAAAGGATCCTTTTGTGGAAAATTGAGAAAAGGTTCATAAAAACTTGAAAGATACTTAATGGATACCCTATGAGTATCCATTAAGTATCCTTCAAGTATCCATTAAGTATCCTTTAAGTATCCTTTAAGTATCCTTTAAACCATAATTGTATACCAATTTTATCTCAGAAAAAGGATTTGTTTCCTGAACTGAACTTCAAAAGTCATACTCCCAACTTTTGGGGTGCAGTTCAACGGAAAAGTTCTTTTTGGTTTAAAGGTAAAATATATGCGAATATACTACAAAAAAACGATATTTTCCTTTGCGGTGATTTTTTCGCAATAATGGCATTGCAGCTTCAGATCGTCTTTATCGACGACGTTGAAGCAGGTTGTGATCGGCTGATGGTTGGTGATGCAGTTCGGATTAAAGCACTTGACAATGCCCTGGATCTTATCGGGGATGGCTACCTTGCGTTTTTCGACGATGCAAAAGTCTTTGATCTCGATCAGGGTGGCTGTTGGGGCTACCAGTGAGATTTTGTCGATCTCCCAATCGGCAAAATAGCGGTTGCTGACCTTCACGATTCCTTTGCCGTCTTTGAGTTTTTCACTTTCCAGGTTGACCCCAACAAAGATTTGTTCATTCGAGTCGTACAGATCTAAAAGACGGATGACCTGGAAGACACGATTGGAGGGGATATGATCGATCACAGTCCCGTTTTCTATGGCCGATACCTTTAATTCTCTTGATATTTTTTCCATTTTTCTTGCTTTTAAATATTAGTAGTGAGGCTGTCACATAAACCGTTAAGCTCCATTTGCAATCCGGAAAGGCGGTTAATCCGGCTTTTGATTGAGATACAATGTGTCGTTATATCTTGTTTAACCTGTTTATTGATGTCCTTTCACTGTTCAAATCACATTTAAATTACGCCAAGGATCGATGCCAGAATGGCCTGGCGTACATAAACCCCGTTTTGAGCCTGCTGAAAATAATATGCCTGGGGGGTGGTATCCACATCCTCGTTGATTTCATTCACCCGTGGCAAGGGATGCAACACCTTCATATTGGGTTTGCAATTGGTCATGATTGATTTGGATAGGATGCATGAATCCTTGACTTTCTCGTATTCCATGGGATCCGAAAAACGTTCGCGCTGCACGCGGGTCATATAGAGAATATCCACTTTCGGGATGACATCATTCAGGTCGGTATATTGATAATATTCCAGGTTGTGATCCTTGATGTGTCTTTTAACTGAACCCGGCAACTTGAGCGATTCGGGGGAAACAAGATGAAAAGTAGTATTATACTGTGAGAGAGCCATGGTCAGTGAGTGAACGGTGCGTCCGTATTTAAGGTCGCCTACGAAGGCCACACTCAGGTTGTCGAGTGTGCCCTGTGTCTTTCGGATCGAATAGAGGTCGAGCAGACACTGGGTGGGGTGTTGGTTAGCCCCATCACCGGCATTGATGATCGGCACTTTGGAAACTTCGGCCGCAAACCGTGCCGCACCTTCTCTGGGGTGGCGCATCACGATGACATCGGCATAACCTCCAACCATTAAAATGGTATCCTTTAACGTCTCGCCCTTTATCACACTGGATGAAGAGGCGTCGCTGAATCCGATCACTTTTGCTCCGAGACGACTCGATGCGCTCTCGAAACTAAGACGGGTTCGCGTTGACGGTTCGAAGAAGAGGGTAGCAACAACATATCCGTCGAGAATCTTCTGACGGGGTTGCTTTTCAAACTTCTCAGCCAGGTCTAATATCCTGAGCTGTTCTTCTTTTGTGAAGTCACTGATCGAAACAAGGTTCTTATTCTTCATACGTAAATAATTTGTATTAAAAAGGTCGTATGTAACTCGCATGGATGAATTTCAAGGGTGCTTGTGTTTTTGATACATGCTCGTTTCATTGCTTAGGTGTATGTTGTTTTTAACTGATAAAAAAAGAGAATAGTGATTCGTTCACTATTCTCTTTTAATGGTTTAATACTCATTCCAGCTTTTAATCATGAGGTCCGGAAGTTTATATTTATGAAATGCCATGATAAAGGCCGAGGCTAATCTGGCATTTGTGATAAGCGGTATGTTGAGGTCCACAGCCAGTCGACGGATTGTGTAGTCATTGTCAAGCTCCTTCTTGGAAAGGTTTTTGGGAATATTGATGACCAGGTCGATCTTTTTCTGCCTGAGGTAGGTGAGCACATTGGGCTCATGTTTTGAATCGGGCCAATGCAACATGGTAGTGGGCACGTCGTTTTCTTCAAAGAAGAGATGGGTGCCTTTGGTTGTGTAAAGCGTATATCCGATTGAAACCAGTTCCTTTGCGGATTCGATCAATTCCACCTTTGAACGGGTCGGTCCGGAGGAGATCAGGATTCCCTTTTCTGGAATTTTATAACCTACACTGAGCATGGATTTGATGATGGCTTCATAATAATCTTCGCCAATGCAACCGACTTCGCCAGTGGAGACCATATCGACCCCCAGAACGGGATCCGCCTTGTGAAGGCGTGAGAAGGAGAACTGGGAAGCCTTTACCCCGATGTAATCAAGATCGAAAATAGACTTATTGGGTTTGCTGACCGGCAGATTTAACATGATGCGGGTTGCAATCTCAATGAAGTTGGTCTTCAGTATCTTGGATACAAAGGGGAACGAACGCGAGGCCCGGAGGTTACACTCGATCACCTTGATGTCATTGCCCTTGGCCAGGAACTGGATGTTGAACGGGCCGCTGATATTCAGCTCTTTTGCAATCTTGGAACTGATCTTCTTGATCCTGCGTACCGTTTCGACGTATAGATTTTGCGGGGGGAAGACGATGGTGGCATCTCCGGAGTGAACACCTGCAAACTCAACGTGTTCGGAAATGGCATAGATAATGATCTCCCCATCTTTGGCAACGGCATCAACCTCAACCTCTTTTGCATTTTCAACGAACTTGGAAACGACTACAGGGTGATCTTTGGAGACACGTGCTGCCAGTTTAAGAAATGTCGACAACTCGTCGCTGTTCGAAACAATGTTCATGGCCGCTCCTGCAAGCACATAGGAAGGCCGCACAAGCAAGGGATAGCCAACCTGTTCTGCAAACTCGTATATCTCTTCAATGGCAATGAGCTCCCTCCATTCGGGCTGATCAATTTTCAGGTCATCGAGCATCTGTGAGAACTTATGCCTGTCTTCAGCACGGTCAATCGACAGGGCTGAGGTACCTAAGATATTGATATTACCCCGGTATAGGCGCATTGCCAGGTTATTGGGAATCTGGCCGCCGGTGGCGATGATGACCCCCTTGGGGTTTTCAAGGTCAATGATATCAAGCACGCGCTCGAAGGTCAATTCATCGAAA
>JAUZOX010000235.1 GCA_030706265.1 Bacteroidota bacterium
GCTCTAGCCAACTGAGCTAACACCCCCTTGGGTTTTCGAAAGCAAAAATAGTAAATTAATATTGAATATTCCTATTCCTGTCCGACTTATTTCACGATTTACCGACAAGGGTTATCCTTATCTTTGCATTCGGCCCTTCTGCGGAGTCGACAAGGGTCCGTTTTAATATGATGAACATTGGACCGGCTGCACTGTTATCATCAACGAACTATTGAAAGTCAAAGGCTAAATCACACCTCTTCCCGGCCAAAGGGAGAGAACAAGATATCGTATAATGAAACGCCTCTTTATCGCCATTAAAATTGAACCGGATCCCTCGTTCACCGAGATATACCACGAGCTTATTTCAAAACTGGAATACGAACATCTTCGTTTTGTTGAACCGGACAAGATGCACCTGACGCTACGCTTTCTGGGCGATACCGAAGAGGATAAGATACCCGACATCGACCGGCTCATGAAGAAAAGCGCGTCAATGATAAAACCTTTTACCTTAAACATCAACAACACCGGCGTCTTTGGCAGCTCTTACAATCCGCGGGTCATTTGGTTTGGCATCGACCACAGCGAACAGCTGACCCATCTGCACACCAGGATCGAAATGGACCTCACCAAGGTTGGATTCTATCCTGACCGCCAAAACTTTGTTCCGCATCTCACCCTTTCGAGGGTCAAGAAATTAAAGGATGTGAAACTTTTTCAAAGCATCATTGCTGATTTTCGTGAAGCCCGGATTATGAAACAGGAGGTGACCGCTTTCAGCTTGTATGAAAGCGTCCTGACCCGGGAAGGACCTCTCTATTATACCCTTGGAACCTACTCCCTGAAAAAATAAGTTCCCGTAACCACTGAGCGGATGTGTCTCAATCCGTTCAGCGGCTACGGGAACTTATCAGAGAAATCAATATGTTATGCCTTGACTTCTTCCTGATCGGCATTGCTTTCCTCTTCTTCGGGTTGATTGTCTTTGATCTGTTTACGCTCCAAGAAATAGGATGCCAGTAAACTGAAACCCCCAAAGAGAAAGACCAGTGAGAAATAGGCCGCGTCACGGTCCATCCAGTTGAACTTAACGATGATGTTAGCCAGCAATACGCCTAAACCAACCGCAATCAAAACCATTCCCAATTTTACGGTGGTGAGTGCCGGTTTTGCATTCTTTTCAAAAGTGGCAGGATCTAACCCGGCCTGAATGAGCATCAGTCGCTCTTTCTTGCGAATATTAAGATGTACGATTCCGTATATCATCGCGAACACTGCCAGAGAAATGATTACACCTTCCATGATAATTGTTTTTAAATGTTAATGTTTGCTGTTTTGACGTCATTTGTTGAATAAGGTTACAGTCTCCGGATTATTATCGGCGTGCAAATGTTAAATTTTTGATAACAAAAAGATTACACTCAAATGTTGGTTATATTTGTAGTAAGATGTAACCAATTTCCTTTATTCTCGTCAAAGGGCTATATGAAATTCGAGAACGACATTTTTTACCTGCAGCAAATCATCTCCGGCAACGTCCGGGCTTATGCTTTCCTGGTGGAAAAGCATAAAGAGATGGTTTTCTCGATCGCACTCAAAATACTTCACAACAGAGAAGATGCCGAGGAAGTTGCGCAGGATGCATTTGTAAAGGCGTATCAGTCGTTATCGGGTTTTAAAAATGAAGCCAAGTTCTCGACATGGCTTTACCGGATTGTTTACAATTCAGCCATATCGAAAATAAGGAAAAAGAAACTGGAGCTTGCACCGCTGGATGAAACTACGATCAGCAATTTTGCGGATGACCATGATGAAAGTGATCTTTTCATGGTCGATGAACCTGATCAGTTTGAGTTACTCCAAAAAGCACTGCAAAGTCTCCCTGAGGATGAAAATGTAATTGTATCTTTGTTCTACCAAAATGACAGCTCGATTGAAGATATCAGCGCAATCACAGGACTTACAGTAGCCAATGTCAAAGTAAAGCTGCACCGCATCCGGAAGAAGCTTTATACGGAGATGCAAAAATTGATGAAAAGTCTGGAACATACCCCGTATGGCCAGCCGCATTTTAATTAAGGAGGTTACGAGATGAAAAAAACAACATATCAAAATGATGAACTGCTGAAGAGACTGTTCAAAAAAATGACGCTGGAGTCGCCCTCTGTCGGCTTCTCCGAAAGAGTCCTGGATTTGATCATTCAACCGGAAGTCGATATGTCAGCTCATCAACAAACGATCAATAAACTGCTCTGGACGGTCATCGCTTCGGTAGCACTGTTGATTCCCGTGCTATTCTTTTTACTTGACTGGTCTATATTTGATCTGTTTCCAAGTTCAATCAGTGTTGAAAACTTTAAACATCTCGTCGTATTCCTGGGAAGTCTGCCCGATTACTTCTCTTCCGTGCTTAGCGGAATCAAACAATATTCGCTGCTGTTTATCATCACCGGCGCGGGAGTGGTGCTGTTAATCATCGACAGTTTCTTAAGCAAATCGTTGCTGCGCAGTTTATTCCCTTTCAACTTTGCAGGTCATAATGCGAAATAACAGATAATCATTAAACTACTGCTTTGAAGGCTTGATAGTCGAAACCCTGCATGATTACCCGTAATAAGGTAATGATGAGTACTTTATGGCCTATGGCCACAAGAGCCACAGGCCGTATATGAGTGAACAGGTTATTTTGGGGGATTTTCGCGTTCTTCCCACAGCTGTTTAAAGCTCTTTTCCTTGATAATGGGCAGCTCCCTTAATTGACCCCATTTCTTATTAAAAATCTTTTTTACAAGCCAGTTTTTATTTTTGGGTGAAAGAAAGTCCAGATATTTTCTGTTGCCCATGATGGTTTTCCACCCCAGCATCAAAAACCTTTCTCTATAACCGGAATGATGATTTACGACAGCATCGTTCCGGTTGAAGAGCAAAAGCTCATGCAGGTTAATCTTTACGGGACAAATTTCGGTACAACTTCCACACAGGGATGACGCATAACTCATGCTGTTGTATCCATCCAGTCCTTTCAGATGGGGCGTGACAACGGAACCAATGGGGCCACTATAGGTTGACTGGTAGGCCAATCCGCCTATCGTTTTATAAACCGGACATACATTGAGACAGGCGCCACAATGAATACACGAAAGCGCTCTGCGTTGTTCTACTTTTTCGAGCAGTTTGGTCCTTCCGTTGTCCAGCAGGATGACATACATATCGTCGGGTCCGTCGATTTCTCCTTCCTGCCTGGGGCCCAGCACGACGGAATTATAGGCGGTAATTTTTTGTCCTGTTCCATGAGTGGCCAACAATGGCCAGAATAAGTCGAGGTCTTTTAAGGAAGGTATCACTTTCTCGATTCCGGCAATCACGATATGGGTCCTGGGCATGGAGACGGT
This sequence comes from Bacteroidota bacterium, assembly GCA_030706265.1. Lineage (GTDB taxonomy): Bacteria > Bacteroidota > Bacteroidia > Bacteroidales > Cfx3-03 > Cfx3-03. The sequence goes on from JAUZOX010000235.1 coordinate 3,375, forward strand.
CATCAAAGCATTGCCTTCGTTCTCCGTCAAGGCCACCCCTCCTACATTTGACACCAGAAAATTGGCCCCGGTGATTCCGATATCGGCCTTTGAAAACTTATCCCTCAAATAATTCCGGATATAGAGCGTTAAATCGGAAGAGCTGGCATCCAAGGGCAATCCGAATTTTTGATTGAAGAAACTTGTTATTTCTTCCCTGGATTTGCCGATTAATGGATTCACAAAGTGATCCGACGCCTCTTTGCTTTCCTGATAAATAAACTCCCCGGCCGTGGTTTCCTGAACACTCAATCCGGCTTTTATAAGTTGCTCGTTAAGGTTAATCTCCTCGGTAATGTTGTTTTTTGATTTTACGATCAGCTTTGCCTGTTTCCTTTCGGCGATATTCAGAATTTCCCTGATGGCTTCCTCCGCATCTCGTGCCCAAATGACCTTACCGCCCCGGGAAACAAAATTGGTTTCAAATTCGATTAAATATTTATCAAGCTCATTCAGTACCTTGAATTTTATTGCAGCTGCCCTTTCCTTTGCCAGTTCGAGTTCGGCATATTGCAACTTTCCCTTTTCAATTTCACTTTTATACTGTGACATATAGGAAACCGATTTTTCACGATAATCCCGGTCAACGGAATTCATATCAAAACACTGATTCTCCTTGTTAAATATTTCATACATAGATAACTTGTATTAAATCGGTTGTATGGAACTCGCATGGATGATTTTCATCTTGCTTGTGATCTTCATTCATGCTCGCTTCAGCCATATTAACAAACTTTTATCTTGATCTTGTCAATTCTCTTTTGGTGCCGTTCACCTTCAAAAGAGGTTGAGAGAAACAAATCTACTATTTTTATGGCTTCGTCGGAAGAAATAAAACGAGCCGGAAGCGTTAAAATATTTGCATTATTATGCTTGCGTGCCAGCTCGGCCAATTTTTCTTTCCAGCATAAAGCAGCCCGCACATTGGGGTACTTATTGGCTACAATGCTAACGCCATTGCCACTGCCACAAATCAAAATACCCGTTTCAATTTCATTATCATTAACCGCTTTTGCTACCGGATGAGCAAAATCAGGATAATCAACACTTTTTTTACTATCGGTTCCAAAATCAATTATCTCAAATCCCTTTTCCGTCAAATACTTTTTTAAAAAATCTTTAAGTTCAAATCCTGCATGATCAGATCCCAATGCCAAAACTTTCTTCATTTTGTGAATTGTTAATAACTAATTTTGCACAAAATTAATCATTAATTCAACCGGCCCCCTTACCTTGTTTGTTACTAAGGATTTAATAAGGGAAGTTTAAAGGATTGGAATTCACATGATGTTAATTTTCAGAAAAATAAATTTATCAACACCCACATTGTGGATAACCTGTTTTTTACTCTATGGCTGTTGTGATAACTTTTGGGGGTTATGAACAAAAGGGGGCAAAAGGAAATCTTTGAGCTGATTTATTAAAAGAAATAAACAAGTGGCGAACATTGAAAACAACGGTAATTTAAAATTGTTGTTAACAATTGACCACTATCAACCCCATGTTGATAAATTTTTAAGAACCTGGTTTTTTAATCGTTA
>JAUZOX010000236.1 GCA_030706265.1 Bacteroidota bacterium
AACATTGTCATAGCCGGCACCCATTCCTCCATAATTAGGATCTAGTTTTGCAATGGCAGCATTTAAACGGCTAATCAAATCCTTGTAGATGGTTAAACCATCATCATATTTTGGATTGGGTTTGGTATAATCCAATGCTTCGGTATATGGCACGTTGCCATAAGTTTCAACGACATTGCTCCAGGCATATACTGCCATAATTTCATTGATTGCCAACTCGTTATCCCTTTGTTGCTGACTCATTCCTACAAGAGGAGTTGCTTTTAAAACCCGGGCAGCCTCTTTATAATTCATCAACACATTCCGATACATGATATTCATGTGGGTGGCGGGAATTGGTCTTGTGACCATATCATAATCACTTTCATTCGGATACGTAGTTTCAGCAAAGTGCTGTGCAAAAAGCTCAGTGTTGTTATCATTTACGTTGAACGTAAACAGCTGGTCCAGTAAAGCTCTGGTTGCTCCGTTAAAAAGTGCTTCACCGGGAACGGAGCTTGCATCCTTAGTATTCTTATTCAATTGATCCAGCTTTTGACAAGCGGTAACTGAAATGAATACTAATAAAGATATTAATATTTTTTTCATAGATTTTTAGTTTAGAAGTTTAGCTTAATGTTGAAACCAAAATCGCGTGTGCTGGGAAGTGATCCGAGTGAATAACCCTGAACGTTTCCTGCGGCCAATCCTGATTCGGGATCTGCATAAGGCAAGTGCTTGGAGATAATCCAAAGATTGGAGCCGACTGCGCTGACCACAATGCCCTTAATTCCTGATTTCTTATACAATGAACTCGGAATATTATAAGACAATGAAACTTCCCTTAGTTTAACATATCCGGCATCATAAATAAAGGCTTTATTGGGTTCTACCATGTAGCCCCATCCGGCATATGACGTTGCATCCACACGTGTTTTATTTGGAGAACTTACGCCATTGATCACATTTACCCCTTTGATGATATATCCACCACTCTTGGCGTCATAACCTGCGGTTGGATCGCCAATAACCGGGTCACGTACCGGATTTCCCAAGTCGTTTACACCTGCAGTTTCAGGATATAAACCGGTTGCCATACCATAATACGTGTCAAGGCTATAGATATCGCCACCTTTTTGAATATCAATCAAGAAACTTAATGTAAAATCTTGGTAAGTAAAGGTGTTATGAATACCACCTGTCCAATCGGGATTTACATTACCGATGACTTTGTCGGCCGTTGTTGAAGGAATAGGAAGTCCATCTTCTGCACCGATAATTTTATTGCCTTTTGCATCATAAGTATAATCAGTTCCTTTTAATACGCCATAAGGTTGTCCTACGGTAGCATTTAAAGTAACATTACCCTGGAAAGAACCTAACTGCAAATTTGAAATCCCCGGATAAAGTGAAATCACTTTATTCTGGTTCTTTGCAAAGTTAACATCCATACTCCATTTGAAATCGGATGTTTGAACAGGTACCAGGTTTACGGTTAGTTCTACACCCTTGTTCTGGATTTCTCCGGCATTAACATACATGTAATGATATCCGGTAGTCTGGCTTAACGTTACAGGCATGATCTGGTCTTTTGAATAAGTATTGTACAAAGCAAGGTCAAAACCTATTCTGTTTTTCAAAAATTTCATTTCAAGACCGGCCTCATAACTTTGAGTGGACTCCGGTTTCAAATTAGGATTGTTCTTAGTATCGGAGAGTGTGTACAATGCACTATTAAATGGAGCACCTACAACATATTTATCGTTGAGCTGATCAAACCCTGCAAGGTTACCAACCTCAGCATAGTTTAAACGAACTTTTCCAAATGACAACCAACTCGGCTTGAATGATTCGGAGAAAATATAAGAACCGGTAATTGAGGGATAGTAATAGGTACTATTCTTAACAGGCAACGTCGAGGCGTAATCCTGTCTGAAGGTAGCATCTAAAAAGTATTTACTCTTGTAGCTTAAAGATGCACTTGCATATAGACCTCTTACACCAATAATAGAGTTATACTCAACAGGGAATAACAAACGACCCAGACTATTTTGAATGGAGTAAAGCTCAGGAACAGCTAGTCCGCCATTTGTGGAATTAGTAGTTGTGGAATAATTAGTTCTTCTTTCAGTTGCTCCTAAGATTCCTTTTAAACTGATATCTTTACCAAAGTTCTTGTTAATGTTTAACATGAAATCATAGTTATACTCGCTGAAGGTAATGTCCCTTTTCAGATAACCGGATCCAACGGTGGGGGTTGGTGTACCTAAACCAAAAGTAGTCGGAACACTACCAATTGCTCTGCGTTCTTCCTGATACTCATTATATGAATCAGCAGAAACACGACCAAAAGCACTTAACCAATCTGTGATTTTGTAGTCTAATGACACATTACCAATAAAACGATTTCTTCCGTCATCTTCATAATTTTGATAACGCGTAAAATAGGGATTATCCCAAAAGATCGGCGCACCCTTCAGATATGGACCATAATTCCAGGAAATATTTCTTTTGGTGATATCATAAATGGTCTTCAAATCCTGATAATCGGTGTTTGTTTCCATCCATTGCCTCATACTGGTTAAAATATTATCATTATAACCGGTAGAGTTACGTCCGATGGCTGACTGATGGGTATAATTTGAAGAGGCTGTAGCGGTAAGCTTGTCGGTCACTTTCCAGGAACCGTTTACCGAAACATTATCCTTTTTCAAAGAACTGTTTGGCATCAAGCCATTTGAATTATAGTTAGTATAGGATAAACGGACAGAACCGTTATCGGTTGAATTATCAATCGAAACGGTATTAGTGGTTGATACCGGATGATTAAAGAAGGTGATCGGACCATTTTTGGCTGCAGTCCAAGGTTTAGTCTGGCCATACCATGGTGACTGTGGATCAACAGAATACCATCCATATACTGGATGTCCATCATACTTTGCACCATATGAAGCATCTTCGGTTGTTGGTACCCAATCATACATCGTACCGGTACTACCACCAGTTGAATTTCTGCTTTCAAACCAGGCATTTCCATTGGGACCATAACACTCACCATAACCAGCGCCATACTTTGTTTGATAAGTTGGGAAGGTTGATTTGTCGATCGAACTATAGGTTAAGTTACTACTCAGAGTAACCCCTATACCTTTACTCTTTGAACTTCCTTTTTTGGTAGTGATCATGATAACACCGCCCGAAGCACGTGAGCCATAAAGTGCGGTTGCAGCTGATCCTTTCAAGACGTTAATCGATTCAATATCGTCAGGGTTAATATCGGAAGCTGCATTACCATAATCGTATCCTACGGCTCCTTGATTTTGTGTGCCTGCACTTCCAATGTTGTTATTGATAGGAACCCCATCGACAACATATAGAACCTGATTGTCACCTGTTAAGGATTTATTACCACGCATTACGACGTTGGTAGATCCACCCATATTGGTATTCTTTTTAACCTGAACACCGGATACTAACCCGGATAAGTTATTGACAAAGTTATTGGTTCGAACGGCGGCAATATTTTCACCTTTAACTTCCTGACTGGCATATCCCAGTGATTTCTTATCACGGGTGATACCCAGGGCTGTTACGACCACTTCACTAAGTGCAATGGAAGAAGCCTTTAATTGTACATTGACTACCGAACTATTTCCTAAAGCTATTTCCTGCTTGTCGTATCCGACAAACGAGAAGACTAAGGTTTTAGACGTTTTTGGAATCTTCAGGGAGTATTCTCCATTGACTCCGGTTGTGATTCCCAGATTTGTTCCCTTGATCGCTACGTTGACCCCGGGAAGAGAAGTACCGTCATTCGCATCGGTTACCTTACCGGTAACAACCTTTTGTGCGAAAACCATCTGCACTCCGCAAATCAGAAATAGTGTGAGCTTGTATGCTAACTTTCTCATTATTTGATTAATTTGATTTACATTTTTGTTTTTAGTACTGAGTTTGTGTTCTGATATTAATTCCGTCTTTTTAGTTTTTCATATGGTAAGGTTTAGTAAATAGATTCGATTGTGCCAATAACAAAAACTTGTATCAATAGAAAATTTATGATTTCGACCCAATTTTAAAAAAAGATGCTTTTTTTAAAAAAACCATTGCATTATGAAATAAAATATGCAAAAGTACACTGTTTTTTTCCATAAGAGGCCATATAACCCCCCCCCTTAACAAAATAAACCCATTATTCTGTTTTTTCTGCAGATTTTATTTTTTTTGTTAAATTAACATAAATTCTTTTTTTAATTAAGAATAATAGTTATAGCATTTACATATCTGTATATTCGATACAATAGTTTATCACTGTGAAAGTGATACTTACACATTTAAAAAGCCCAAAGAAAATAGGAGGGAAAAAAGGACACCCTACAAGGCACCTGGGAAGTGTTCCCCAAAAAAGGTTATATCTATTTTGTATTGTTAAAGAGTTGTTTATAAATATATTTTATAAACGATAGACACAATAAGCCCATTCCCCGTCATTGCACCCGGAGAATATCGTCACTGGACAAGGAATACTCTTCTTTTAATTTTTCAAGGTAACGATCCAGTCACCCGGTTTATTGATCCGTATTCGAATGGTGTTTGCGGTTGTTGAAGTACCAATTTTGTTATTACAATTGTACTGAATATCAAATTCGAGGGGAAATGTTGCATCTTCATAATAATATCTGCCAAAAGTTGTTCGTAAAGATGCCTGACCTTTTATCGTTATATTTGCGGGTATATAGGCTTGTGTAACGGGATCAATGATAGTTATTTCCACTTTATTTCCTGCACCTGCACTGTATATCCGCGCATTTACAGCCCCGGTTTTATTGGAGATCTCATAAGGCTCTCTTCTTTCCTTTCCAATGTATTTATCGGCTTCCCAATATCCGGTAAGAACCGAGTCCTTTCCCATCCCTTTTAACGTTAAAACGCCTTTGCCTTCTTTCAATCCATTATGAAATGAACCCTT
>JAUZOX010000237.1 GCA_030706265.1 Bacteroidota bacterium
AGCTACGTATGCAGTTTTGGCAAACTTTTTCGGATAAATTGTTCTGATGATGGTATTCCAGACCTTCCTCTGTTTTTAGATCACAATTCAGTAATTCGCTGCATTCTGTAGTTCCATGCGCAGCCAAAAATTTACTGTTGAAATCCTGGATCATTGCATAACTCATGATCTTTCTGACGCTATTTTCGGTGTATTTTTTCCCGTTGTAAATACTCAATACCATAAAAGCACCGGTTACGGCACCACAAGTCTTCTGCAGTCTTCCCATACCACCACCGAATCCGCATGAGATGTTCAATGCCAGTTCGTTATCATATCCCAGCCGTTCTGAATAAGCCGATACTATCGCTTGTGCACAATTCAGTCCGGATACCAACAATGAAACTGCTTTTTCTTCTGTCTTATTCATGACTTGTTAAATTATTATTGAATAATTTGGTTCTAAACATGACTTTAATAAAACAACTAATTTGGAAGATATAATAACAAATGTAATCATTCTTTCTTTGGATAGGCCACTCCATACCATCTTTTTTACCGGAGGGTCAATATTTTAAATTTTGATGAATTATAATCGAACTTTCATATCCACTTTGCTTAAACACAATATTTTGCACTTTAAGGAATGAATAACTAACATCAAAACAAACCGTTTAATAAATCCATCTAAAATGTGAATAAATTATCTTTTTGTGCTTTTTCGGACCCGGATTGATCTTATGGTTGTAACATGTATCATTTCATCTGATTAGCATCAACGAAAGCAAAATGATTTAAACAATATGATTTTTTACTTTTATAAAACAGAACTAAAAAATTATATCTTATTCATATATTTTTTTATTGATAAATAAGTTTGGAAATAAATTACTTTTGCAGATTAAATCTACATGCAAAATAATCTGTATTGCTGAAGGAGAAGGCGAAGAGGGAAATAATTGTTGTCAATCTAAAAACATATGTTAAATTGCTTACAAATCAAATTCAGATTAGATATTACGGCTATTTCACTGGTTCTGTCTTTTTTTACCTCCTGGATTGCTTCCTACGGCAAACACAAGTTTCAGGGTGTACTTAAAATGGTCCCCATTCTTTAACAGAACCTATCAGCCTATGATATAAAGCTATACCCTTGAAATAACTATTGTTTTGACTAAAGCGCATAAATCCAAATGAATAAAATTCTGGCAATTGACGACAAGAATAGCAATCTGTTTTGTTTAAAAGCCACTATTGAAGATGCCTTTCCTGATACCATCATTTACACAGCCCTGAACGGAACCCAGGGGATGGAAATGGCCATTGCTGAAGACCCTGATGTGATTCTGCTTGATGTCCTGATGCCGGAAATGGATGGATACGAAGTTTGCCGACAGCTCAAACAAGATATACGTACCCAGGACATTCCGGTCATTTTCCTGACCATCATCCAAAACGATAAAGACAGCCGCATCCGGGCACTCGAGGTTGGTGGTGAGGCTTTCCTTTCCAAACCAATTGATGTTGCTGAGCTTACAACGCAAATCAGGGTTATGGCAAAGATGAAATTATCGAACCGGCAAAAACAATACGAACAAAAACAGCTTGCCAAATTGGTTGCCGAGCGCACGCATGCTTTAGAACAGAACCGGCTTGAGATGATTAAACTGCTTGAAGAGCTGCGAGCTGAAAACGAAGCCCATCGCAACACCTTGAAGATACTGAGTGAGAGCGAACACAATTACCGTTACATGTTTGATAATAATCCACAGCCAATGTGGATCTATGACTTGGAAACCCTGGCTTTTGTCCTGGTGAACAATGCTGCATTAAAACTGTATGGCTATTCCAGAGAGGAGTTTTTGTCAATGACGCTCATCGATATCCTGTCTGATGAAGATGTGAAAACTTTAAAATCAGATATTGGCGAAACAAATCGGGATTTGAATTCCCTACGTGAGAGCCGTCAGCTCAAAAAAAATGGCGAATTGGTTTATGTTGAGATCATCTCGCACAGCGTTACCTGCAATGACCGTCCGGCACGTCATGCCATGGTCAACGACATTACTATCCGCAAGCGGGCCGAAGAAGAAATCAGGACACTTAGTAAAGCCATCGAACAAAGCCCTGCCTCCATCATCATCACGGATGCGCAGGGGAAAATACAATTTGTAAATGTACGGTATTCCTCCATCATGCAGTATTCTCCGGAGGAGGTGAAGGGGTACATCCCCCGGATCTTTAATCCGGCTTACCATTCACATGAAAAGCTGGATGCCATTTGGAACACACTGCAATACGGGAAAATTTGGCAGAGCGAATTTCAAAACAAAAAGAAGGATGGAACCTGTTTTTGGGAAAATGTGATCATTTCCCCACTATTGAAAGAAGATGGAATCACCAGCAACTATATCATTATTTCGGAAGATATCACCGAAAAGAAAGCGATATTAGTCGACCTGATTGCCGCCAAAGAAAAAGCGGAGGAAAGCGATCGGCTAAAAACGGCCTTCCTTCAAAACATATCCCATGAAACGCGTACCCCCATGAATGCCATCATGGGCTTTTCCGAATTGATCAATGACCCGACACTGCTGCCTGAAGAGCGGAAACAATATACCGATATCATTCGTCAAAACAGTGATCAGTTGCTCTCTGTCATCACCGATATCGTCAATATAGCCATGGTCGAATCGGGGCAGGAAAAGGTGATTGACGAAATGACTAACCTCAACTCGCTTTGCTCAAACCTCATTTCCCGGTTTGCCGCTAAAGCCATGCATCAGAATATTATTCTCCGACATCAGTTTTATCTGGCAGATAATGAGTCTGATATAATTATTGACCAAACCAAGTTAACCAGAATTCTTCACAACCTGATAAGCAATGCCATTAAATTTACGAAACAGGGAATCGTCGAATTCGGATATAAAATCAAGGAAGACAAGCTGGAGTTCTATGTGAAAGATACGGGAATAGGAATTCCGATGGGCATGAAGGATGAAATTTTTAAATGTTTTCATCAGGTAGAGAATACCTTAACCCGGCAATTTGGCGGTTCCGGATTAGGGCTTGCAATCACCAAAGCCTATGTTGAACTCATGGGAGGGGCGATCTGGCTGACCTCCGAAATGGGCAAAGGCTCGGTGTTCTATTTCACCCTACCGTTGAAGTTTCCCGGATCAAATCTGTTTAAAGCTCCTTGAACATCATAGGAATGGCATGCTTTTTAAGGAAAAAAAACGTGTAAAGGCGCAAAATATTTCTCTACACGTTTTCTTTTCCATTTAATTTCCCCACTTTCTGGAGGCAGCATCAATATAAGCTGTGGCACTGTTCAGATCCTGTGGCGTCATGACCGGAAAGTACTCAACGGTAGCATTTAGCCAAAGAAAAAAGGGTTCGGCAACAAGGGGCAATTGATTGTTGTCTGTCAAATTGACTACCAAATACACTCCCCGACATCCATCAATAGTGGTAAAATAAGCAGCTTCGGCTTTTACCTCTTCCAGAATCTGCTTCATCTTAATACCGAATTCAGGATCTTTTATGCGATCGTTTCCGGGTTCATTCGGAAACTTGATCTTTGCAATGAATCTCATGTGTGCTCCTTTCTTTTTATGAAAATAATGGAATAGAAACAAGTATATGGGTCTATGGTTGAAAGTATTACGTTAATGATTTGTTAACTGCAGTACGATGCCCGGTGATATACTACGCTTAAAAAATCGTTAGAGGCGTTGATTGCATTAAAAAAGTCTTAAGAAATTGTTAATTGCTGTAAATAAACCTGTTAAATACATACTTTTGGACAGGTTCATAGCGTTAACACTAAAAGGATTTACATTTAAAAACAGATGCCATGGTAAAGCTCACATGGGCTGACCATCTCAGAATGGAGGCCAAGCGCAGGAAAAGATCTATTTCACAAGATCAAAAGGATGTGGAATTTTATGACACCGATTTACTGCAGAAGACTTCCAGTATAAAAACATCGGAGGTTGACAGGCAGAAACAGGAAAACGAACACGAGAATCGCAAGGATGAAGTAAACAAAATTAATCATGAGTTTCATGAGCAATTTTTCTGATGAAACGAGCATGTTTTGAAAACACAAACACCGATGAACCGAGCATTTATGCGAGCTCTATACGACCAATTAATAAAATAATCATCGTATAAAAATCATCAATGCGAGTTCCATACGACCTATTTAATCAAATTATTTTCGGATGAAACGCATGTGCCGGAAAACACAAACACCGGGGAAAATATTTCAGGCGGGTTTTATATGATAGATTGAATACAAGCAATTTACGTGTCAAACGAATGTGGGGGTTTTAAGTAAAAAAGGGTCAGTCGGAAAAGCGGGTGCGGATTTAAGCATAAATATTTTTAATCGATAAAGAAAAAAACTAACTTTCCTGACTTTTTCGGCTGATCTTTGTTTTTATAGAAAAAAGCTGCCTGCTCTTAAAAAGGTGTTAGCCGGTCAACTTCAATCGAAATCTCTGCAATCGATTCAAGGTTTTGATAGAATCTATTACATTTGTAAAGTGAATCGGAGAAGGGTTTTATTTTAAAAGAATCATAAGGAAATTCCACTCCTTTGGAAACATGTTTCAAACCTTCTCATACGCAGCAGGTAATCTTGATAATTGAAAAAAAATTGATACATAGTTGAAAGATGCTTAATAGATACTCTAAGGGTATCCATAAAGTATCCATTAAGTATCCATAAAGTATCCATAAAGTATCCTTTAAACCTATATTTTACCACTCTTTTATCATCAATTTCGGATACTTTTTAAGCTTGCTTTTTCCTTGCCTTCATGATTGCTTTGGAAGGTGCAAAAATCGGGACAGGAAAGCTTACTCACGACAGCGCAAAAAATATGCCAGTCAGAAATTTAGTTGCAGTCTTTAAATGGCTCGAAAAACTCAAAATCAAAAGCAGGTCAG
>JAUZOX010000238.1 GCA_030706265.1 Bacteroidota bacterium
TGCGAGGCAACGTGAAGGAACGTTCGAAAGAGGTCTTTACAAATTCGCGCCTTGAGTAAGGAGTTGATTCCTCTTTTTGTTCGTACTCGGCTGCAATGGTCAGCGTGTTGTTTTCAATAGAGAGTTTTACCTCGTCTTTGGTATATCCTGGAATAGCCAACTGCAGTTCGTATGAATCTTTGTTTTCGATGACGTTTACTGCTGGTTCAAAAAGACTCGTACCGGCGGTACTTACTTTTCCTAAAAAATCATCCATCAGTGATGAGAAAATTGGTTGATTCCATCTTACTAGTGCCATAATTTTATCCTCCATTATTTTGTTTGTTTTATTTTTTTTGAATTTTACTTGTTTTGGTCAATCTTTGTACCAAACCGGTTTTACTCCCTTTTTTGCAGGATTATAAGCCAAAATGACATATGTGTTTTAAAAATGCATGACAAAGTGGCTTGTTTTAACGAATATTTTTTGTCTTTTAGTTATCGGGTCACAGTTGGATATTCTGCTGTAATACATTAAATTTGGAACAAAATAACCAATATGGTTTCAGAGGTATGGTATTTACTGCGTAAAGATTTGTTGCTGGAGCTGCGAAGAATGCATCATCTCAATGGGATGTTGTTGTTTGTATTGGGTACCGTATTTATGTGCTTTTTGAGTTTTCAACCGGGACTTGAGCCTGAAAAATGGAATGCCCTTTTCTGGATCATTCAATTGTTTGCCGCTGTACATGCCACTGGACACAGCTTTTCGGGTGAGCATCCCAACAGGCATATTTATTATTATTCCATCGCTTCACCCGGAGCAATATTGTTGTCAAAAACCATCTACAATTTTATTTTGCTCTTTATAACCGGTATGGGCTCGTATGGCGTATTTTGGCTGTTGTTGGGCTCTCCCGTTTCGAATGTGCCCGGTTTTATTGTGACCATTGTGATTGCAGCACTTGGTTTTTCGTCGATATTAACATTGGTGGCAGCAATAGCGTGGCGGTCGGAACACCATTTCAGTCTGATGGCGATATTGAGTTTCCCCGTGATGTATCCGTTCATGATTGCATTGATCAAGACAAGTCTGATCTGGGTCGGAAATGGTGGGGCACAATCATTACCGGGGCTCATGCTTCTTTTGATTTTGATATCGTTTCTTGCTCTTGCCCTTGCATTTATTCTTTTTCCTTATTTGTGGAAAGAATGAATTGATCATCAATTGACTCAAATGAATTGGCATGGTAAATCGGATTAACTTTACGGAATTGACCTGGTCGCAAAAAGATAAAGAAATAATGCAATGAAGAATATGTGGTGGAAAATAGCGGGATTGGTGCTCGTCTTGTACAGCCTGATTGCCGGATTGCTGATCCGGGTTCCTGACTTACCCGTAATCCATGAGAGCATCCGGAATATATTCTACCATGTCTGTATGTGGTTCAATTTATTGATACTGTTGTCGATCAGTTGCATAAATGCAGTCCGGTATCTTGCGGGGTTTAATGAAAAATTTGATTTGCGGTCTGTAGAAGCTGCTTCGACAGGGGTGTTTTTTGGTTTGTTGGGATTGGTTACAGGGAGCATCTGGGCGCGGTTTTCATGGGGCGTTTTCTGGACCAACGATCCGCAACTAAACGGAGCTTCTGCCAGCATGCTCATCTATGGAGCCTATTTTGTCCTGCGCAAGTCGGTGAACGATGAAGAAAAGCGGGCAAGGATTTCTGCTGTTTACAATATTTTTGCGTATGTCATGATGATCATCTTCCTGCTGATCCTGCCCAAACTGGCCCAGGGATCGGTTCATCCGGGAAAAGGGGGAAATCCCATGGCTTTGACGGATCTGGATGCCACCATGCGGTTGGTGTTTTACCCTGCTGTCGTCGGATGGATTTTTGTTGGAATATGGATATATCAAATTAAGCTTCGGATAAGAATTGCAAAAGAAATTAACGGTTTATAAGTCATGGAGAATAAACTATTTGTCGTGATCACGGTCATAGCCGTTATCTTTTTAGGAATTTCCATTTTGCTGATCAGTTTGGATTGCAAATTGACCCGGATTGAAAAGGAACAAAATAAAAAATCAGAATAAAGGTATTATTTCCAATATTCCGGGTAATTGTTGAAATGAAACGGGCATGTTTGGGAACACAAATACCGATTAACCGAGCATACTTGCGAGCTCCATGCTCCCTGTTTAGTAAAATTATTATCGTATGAACCAAAGGCATATCGTCGCTGTAATCGTCATCATCATCGCAATTGGCGTGGTAATATCTACCCTGGTCAACAGCAGTACCTATGCTGACTTCTCGACGGCCCAAAAACATTCCGGTTCCGAATGCCAGATAATCGGAATGTTGAATCGGCATAAACCCATTGGCTATAATGCAATGGAAAAGGTAAACCGATTTTCGTTCTTCATGAAGGATAAAGAGGGCTCTGAGATGAAAGTCATCTACAATGGAAGTAAGCCGCAGGATTTTGAAAAATGTGATCAGGTCGTAATTTCAGGATATGCAACCGATTCTGTTTTCTATGCCAAAACACTTTTATTGAAGTGTCCATCCAAATATAACGACAAGAAAATTCCAATGACATTCAATAAGAAACAGTTTGAGGCACGGTGATCCTTATTTGCAGGCCGGGATCACTCCGGCGGCAGAATATAGGTGAAACGAGCTTAACGTGATTTCAACACATAACTATCTGTCAAAATAGGGACTCTTCGCGCTGACGCTCAAAGGAATGCAAAGTACAGGCCCGACCTTTTCGTTCAGGAGATCCAGCTCTTTTACCGCTTTTCCTGCCGAATACATGATCCGGGAATCGATGCGATGGTCGGCGGCAATACTGGCCGCCACTCCAGCTGCAATGCCAAGATCGATGGTGTTAAAAGCACATGGCACCTCGGGATATTTTAGTTTTACGGCACACGACCCATGGCCGCAATAACCGCACTCGGGCATTGGCAGTGGCTCTATTCTCGTCCCAAGAACAATTACTATTTGTGAATTGCGGACATTTTCAGCGTCGCGGTTAAAAAACTTCAGTCCTGTTTCTTCGGAAATTTCAACCATCTTAGCTGCTAATTTTTCCAGGTCATCGCCTGAAAGTTTTGCTAAAATCAGCGTATCTCTGCCTTTCCCTTTGGGTGCTGTGCGCGCTGCAACAAGTATCTGGTCTGCAACAGCATCCACTGTCTTCAATCGGGTTTCGTTTTCAAATGCAATGGCCATTTCTTTTTTTTCTGCTAATTTAGCACTCTTATTTTAATCGGTGGATGAAAAAACGACCTTCTTCTCCGATTTCCTTTTTCCCTATTTTTGCAAAAAAAAAGGTTATGTTTGATAATATGCCCAATGGGCAAACTCCTGATCCCTCTCCTGTAAAAAGAACTGCAACCCTCACGGTGGTTTGCATCCTCACTTTTATATTCAGCGGATTATCTTTTATTTCTTCGTTGTTCTACGCCCTTTATTATAATTATCTGCCGCAGTTGATCAAAAGTTCTCCATTTACGAGTGCGATTTCAGGCATAGAAGGCATGTCCGACGCGCTGAAGGTGATGACCCAAGCGAGTATCTGGTTCTTTATCTTCAATACTTTACTTTATGCCATGAGCCTGACAGGAGCAATTCTGATGTTCCGGCTTCGGAAAATCGGTTTTCATTTTTATACGATGGCTCAAATACTTTTATTAATCCTTCCTTTGATCTATCTGCAAGGTTACAGGACTGATTTTTCAAATACCGCCATAACAGCGATCTTTATCTTTATTTATGCTTCAAACCTTCGCATAATGAGATGACAGACCGAATCATGTTTTCATGACGCACGACAAAGGACAAATTAATTTGGGCTTTCCGATCTGGTATTAACCAAAGGTCAACCGCAAATGAATTTCATGATGATGATGATTCACCGGTGAAAATCTTGCATGCGAGTTCCATACGACCTATTTAATCAAATTATTTTCGTATGAAACGAGCATGATTAAAGATCACAAACAACGATGAAAATCTTCAATGCGAGTTCCATACGGCCTATTTAATCAAATTATTTTCGGATGAAATGACCTATGATTGTTTTTAGTCCGGGTTACCGCTGCGCCCCGTACGTCATTGAGGGCTTGACCCGCAATCTCATACTCGATTTCCAATCCTTATAAAAGTCCTTAATCGCATATTTGATCCAAGTTACGGCTATCGCCTAAACTTGAACCAAATATGCTTACGCCTATACTTGGAACAAGAATGGCAGGCAATCCGGGATTCGCCGATATCTTTGAGCCCGGCCCTGATCCGGTCTGAACCACATGCGGTCTTGGCTTGTACAGACTTACCCTCTATGGCGTTCTCCTGGAACTGCATGTCTTAAAGCCCCTTTCCTTAAAAATGAAGTGCAATCCAAAAAGAAAAGACCCTTTTGAGACTCATTGGAAATTGTCTAGAAAAAGTGTTAGGATATTGGTATATGAAGTGTATATAAAGGGTATATAATTGGTCCCTGTCTCGCACATGTTTCGCTGTTGTTTCGTACGTGTCTCGTACGTGTTTCGTACTTTAGAGCGAGACAGGTACGAGACAGGGGTAAGTTATATACCCTTCATATACCGGTTATATACCAATATCCCCTAAAAAAAGATAAAGGGTGTCGTCAGTCCCCAATTTCCTGTATGGCCCCATTTCTTCCGGAACCTTTCCATAAGTCATCGCAATCTTTCAATTCATCATTTCCCTTGTCATTACGCCCTAAGATGTGATAACTTTGATTGATGATGTAAAAAAAAGAATTATTCATTTTTTTACACTGTTGTCCGGTAAAAATTAAAAAAAGAGGGTTGATCCGTTAAGACCAACCCATGATGGTTACATTTGCAGTTACCACACTTCAAAAAACCATCATGAACAAAAGTACAAACTTTACCGGACAGCCGATTCTTAACCAA